>NZ_VCDP01000024.1:0-26290 GCF_033949345.1 Xenorhabdus littoralis | reverse complement strand
ACAGTTTGGTATAAAATGTTTTGTTTTTTAATAAAATTTTATTTATTTCAGTTATATAAACAGATCTGAACATTTCAGAGAATTATTGTCGTTAATTTGCCAACTATTCATCAAAAATATCATTTAACATTATTTTTTCGACTGAATAGACTTATTATTGGTCGAAAATCGGGTTTCACTCGCACTTTTTAATACTCCTAAAACAAGCATTTTTTATTGGTTATTCTTTCTATAGAAGATCACCGCATTGGCGCTTTTAGGCGAAAGATCTCACTAAAACAGCAAGCCTCTAATTGTTGAAACGGTTTTTCAGAAAAATAGCAGGGTTCGATTAAGAAAAAGGGAGAGTAGAGTGGTGTTCCGTCATTTGAATTGGTATGGGTATCTCTCTCATTTAAGTAAAAATGGGAAAAAGTAATTATCCCCATCAGAATGGATGCTGAATTAAATTTCGAAAAACTGATGGAAAAAGAATACAACTCATTGTAAGGAAAGGGCATCTAGAAGAGAACGCGACTTCTTTAGAAGAAGTAGTAGACTATAACTGGGCTATGCCAACACCAAAAGGTACTTATTATCGCCGGCTATTTGAAACCTTCTCATCGCTGGAGACTCCGACTGTTTTTAGTGTGAAGTGTTAAACGCTGATGGCTTGCATGAGTTTAGTCGCAGAAAATGATTTTGTGACTAACTTCATAGCACGTAGGTGTAGTATTAAATCCTGTTTTCTGATTGACATTAATTTTGACCGGACAACGCAATTCAGCAGGTTCATCCTTAGATGGTTCACAATATCCCACTTTCTCTACTGACTCGAAAAAAAGCTGCCCTCTTTGATTTGGATATTTACTATCAGATTTAGTCCATTCATCAAATTGATTTTAATAGCACTCTTTATCTGATTTTCAGATGGACCATTATCATTGTCATAGGGATTGGCGCTGGTATTAATATCAGCATTGATATCGGTGTTGGTATTTGTGTTGTCACAACCCGTTAAAATAAGGCAAAGAAAAGTAATCAGACTGAACAAGTTAATAACTTTCATAATAACTATCGAGTAAGCTCCCATTCATCAAATTGATCTTTAATTGCTTTGATGGAAGATAGTTTGATCTTGGGAAGCTCCAATCGTTCAAATAGTGCCGCGTGGCGTTTTCTGCTTGTTGGTGTGACAACAGTAATATGATGGATCATTTTCCATTTGATGCTGTCTTTATTACCTTCCAGACCACCATGACGATAGTGTTGGAATAAAGTTCTATATGTATAACGCAGCAAGCTTGATGATGTTGAAATATCCAATAAAATCACGCCTGTTGCTCTGGCTAAGCGTTGTGGCAGGCATCTTTTATAGTTTCCATCAATGATCCAACTCTCCTGCTCTATTGCCATATCATGCAATAAAATGAATTCATCTGCGGAACGTTCTTGCCAATTTGTATTTGGTAAATGAAAAAGTTGATCCAGATGAATCGCTTTAAAACCACATTTTCTTGAAATTGCATTCGCAAGAGTAGATTTACCACTATTTGAAGGCCCCATAATGCAAATTCTATTTCCTAAATCCGAAAGCTGCATGACTTCCTCCAATAGTTATAGTTTTGATTTTTGTTACCCTAATGGGGGGCAAAATATTGCTTATATTTAGGCGGTAAGTCAAGCAGTTGGTAGCTTAATTAACCCAAAGCTGTAGCCATATCATTTTGGGCAATATTTACTCTCTCCCGAAGCTCTGCCAAGTGAAGATTGAGTAATATCTCTGTCGCTCACCCCTTAACTGATTAACCCATTTTTCCATAGTAGACTTACTGACATTCATTGCCCTGGCTGCTTCGGCAATAGAATTGTGGTGATCAAGCTCCAGCAGAGCGGATTCCAGTTTACATTCTGAACTAAAACGTCTTTGCATAATGTCACCTGTTTTTTGTTGAAGTGAGAATACCACCTCTCAGCAGGTGACCAAAATCATTGGACTACAACACAATCAACGGATTGAATACGTGACCAAAATTTTTATGCTGAAAAATCATCTAATTTTGTACTATTTTGGTTTTTTATTTGTGCTATTATCCCTTTTTTAATGGTATTCTTACCATCAATTTAATGCTGCGTTAAAAATAAGTAATAATATCGTCGATTTATTATTTTTTCTATTTTTGTTGTTGGTATATTGTTGTTGTTGGTATATTGAAAGTAATAATGGTCATTAATTATCATTTTAATAAACTAGTTATTTTAAAAGCCATGAAAGCCAGAGTCTAATCATTATTTACAATTACAATTAAAATTAATTAAAGCGTTTATCTAGAGTTAAATCTTAATAAAAATAGCGTCTTATAATTAATTTAGAAAAGTAGTCACTGTATTTCATTAAAAAATATGTCTGATAATACGAGCATATAAAATGCTGACCAGTTTTATTTCTTCATATATTCATTGATCCCTGCTAGTTAATTAATCCTTAACATATCATATGGTTACTGAATAGTAGATTATTCGAAGAGGATATGGTTGCATGGCACAAGAGCAAGTTGAAAAGGAAGATCCCATTTTTACAAAAGCTTTTATGGAGCCTTTCATTCGAGCCAAGAACAGGCCCTTTATCAAATGTCTTAACTGGTATACGGGAATTGGAAAAACTCATAATGCAGCATTGTTTGCCATAGAATTGCTTCGTCATCACAAAGTTATCCCTGTTTTTATTGCGCCTCTACACTCGCTGGTAACAGGCTTTTCAAAAGACATTCAATCTCGTACCAGAGAATACATAGACAATATTGACCAAGTTATTCTTTCCAGTGGCGAATCCATCTTGGCTTATCGACTTTATCCGAGAGAGCATCATATCAACGATCTTACTTTTTTCCGGGCAGGGATAGCGCTTGCTAAATTTCTGGAAAATAAACCTGATTTGCAAGCAAAAATGGAGAGGGGAGAAAAGAAAACGGAGGCAAAGAAAAAAGGCGTTTTTGCAAGTATTACTGAATTACATAGAAAGTGTCTAATATGCAAAAAATCTCCTTTTTTACATATGTCATCCAATGATGATATGTATGAAGATACTAAAGAAGCTTATGAGAAATCTGCAAGTAGAGTACTTTCGATAGCAAACTCGCTTACCAGAAAGTTGATCGCTTTAGATGTCAGTACACGAAAAGCTGGAAATACTAATGAACGATATATGAGTATTCCACAAGTCGCTGAAATGGTGCTTCGATTATATCCTTTACAAGCTTTTATTGATAAGCCGGGTATTTTGATTTGTACGGCATCTAAATCTATGGTGTCGCATACAGTCTACGTTTTTGATAAGGATAAAAACACATTTCGCTGGAAATTATTTGAAAATCTTTCGTTCTTTTTAGACGAGTTAAATTGTGAGGACAGCTTTTTAGGGCAAACGATTTCAGGTAGTTCTGATTCTGTGAGGGTTGTAACTTTCGTGGATGAGGAAGAAGATTCGTATTGGTATATGTTTGATCAGCATAAATCGATTGTTAACTCTGAAGGCAAAAATGATCTGAATGTCATGATTACAGAGTTTTTTACCTATTTCGATCTGAAATGGCCGCTAGCATTTGAAAGTAGAGATAGGCGAGAGGTGGAACTTGCGACCAAAGTTTATGAACATTTGGAGCAAATTGCCAAAGTCAGTGAAGACGTGACGAATGAAATTACTATTGAGAGAAACCAGAGACCAAAATATATCTCTGATGAACGTCGGGTTGAACTTTTTCGACGATCATTAGCGAATAAGTTTCCGCTCACTGCTGCTCGATTTAATGATAATGAGCTCCTTGAAATTCTTACGCAGTTACTGGATAAAAATGATGTTCAGAACAAATTCAAGCGGTTTCAACAAAAAAGTCATGTATTAGCTTTGCTACGTGGTTATGTGGCATCAATTGCGCCAGCAGATCAGAGTCACTACCACATATTTCGTGAACTGAGAGATCTGGTTTTTGATAAGAAGTTTTTTACCATGAGCCGAGCAACTTATGGAGAGGTTCTCGACCAGCCCTCGCAGACATTTTTCGATGAATCTGCAAGTGTTATGGACACTGAATTCTTGAAACAAGTGGAATTGTGTAAGGATACAGCCAATCAGACCATTCGGCTAAAATATTATGAAAATGAAAGTAAAGTACCGGAAGGCGCTTATACTTTATTGCATTATTTGGAACTGATTTTATTCATCGCCCGTATACTTGTTAATCAACAAAATGTCGATAATGACACATTTACTAAAGCTGAAATTGAACGTTACCCTAATCTATATCGATTCCGAAATGATGTCCGGCAATTATTCAAAAATGCTATTACAACTGAAGGGATACAAAACAATACCAGTAGCGATGAATTGTTGACAGAATCATTCTTCTTTAATGAAACTAAAAGTATCGTAACGTTAGAAGAAAGCCGGATTCAGGCTGAAGAATATAATTTACCTGCTGATGTTAGCCTGACATTGACTATTACGACATTACGTGCGACACCCGAGGAAGATATTGCCCGAATGCTCGGCCGTAACAATGGCGTGTACTTAATGAGTGCTACAGGGGGATTATCGGGTGCATCTTCAGGAGCATTCAATATAAATCAACTACGTAGATTGATTTCAGCTAAAAATGGTCTATTTGAAGAAATGTCCAAAGATGAATTGGATATTGTTTCTGAAAAAGCCAAAGAATCGATGAATAATCGGGAACGCCACATAACGATTTTAAATGATACAAATCCCGCCAAAAAATTTGATATTTCTAAGGGATATAATGGCCTGTTTGACATGTTCGATGGAGCAACCCCCAAGCAAGGTGAATCCGGTTACTATAATGTGAGAAATAGTTATAAAAATAATGAAATAAAAGGATTGGTTGCCAGTTTAGACCGTTTAATGTCTAGTGATATACGTTCAGGATTAGTCCTTTGTCAAACTATTTCTCATATCCGGGAACGCTTAATACGGCTGGCTAATAAAGACAGTGGATGGCTTAAACAACAGGATGAAACAGGCTATCATTTTATTATAGATGCAAAATATTTACCTACTTATCGTAAGACGGGGAGCAGTGAAAAAATTACGTTGATTCTCTATAAATCCTCACGTTTCCGAGATAAGAGTATTAGACAGGTAGAGCTCTTGGATGAAAGTGAAGAAACGGGTCAATTCAATCAGGAATTAATTGATGCTCTAGATATTTCGGATAAAAAAATTTTACTGTGGACAGCTTACTCATCAGCTTCACGCGGGATAAACTTTTTTACTAAGCAAGATGGCAAAGAACGTGATTTTGAGCTGTTTTGCTTACTTAATAATCCTTTTTATACTCGTC
Organism: Xenorhabdus littoralis; assembly: GCF_033949345.1. Classification (NCBI taxonomy): domain Bacteria; kingdom Pseudomonadati; phylum Pseudomonadota; class Gammaproteobacteria; order Enterobacterales; family Morganellaceae; genus Xenorhabdus; species Xenorhabdus littoralis. Next base: position 20,954 of record NZ_VCDP01000024.1, on the reverse strand, counting down.
ATACAAGACCTGGCAGTAGAGGATTCTCCATTGCAATGTTCCAGAGTTTTGTTCAGGTAATTCGCGATAAAAATGAAGATTGGGCTGCTATGTCCCGAGGCGATCTGTTATTCCAATATTCTCGTAACAGATGGAAATATTTGCGTAAAGAACATGACATTGATATTACCCGTACGGTTTTTCAAGCGATCGGTCGTGGCGAAAGACGCCCTAAAGAAATAATGGCTCAGCAACTTATTTATCTGAGTTCTGAAGCAATCCGTACTGTTCACCTTGGGTTAAAGCATGTTGATGAACTACGCCAGCGTGCATCACCTGCTCAGCGTGCTGTTTTACAAGCAATTGATAAATATAATTCAGAGACTGCAATTTTTATAACTGCCGACGAACGTAAATCTCATCTAACCACAAGCCTTAAATTAAGTAATCAATTTCGCAGATTTACCAGCGATACACCAAAGCGTTTTCGTTCAGATAAGTCGGCACGTGCAACGTGGTCACGTTTATTTGATCCATTAATGTTTACAAATCCCGATAAATATTTATCGAAGTTGAAAATCGCTGGTATTCCTTCAGCTTTTCGAGATGCATGTTATATACAGCTTCCTTTATCTGCAGAAATATATACTCGCGAATTTTCTATGGTGGGTATGACTGAAACTGTTATTACGGATGCATTCGATGGTACAGATATTTTTAATTGGGTTGAGAAGGTTATGTCTGATAGCCTGAAATCTCAACTTTCTTCAAAAATAAAATCGTTATTGAAAAATGTTAATGGTTTCAAAGTTGAAACGCCAGAAGGAATGTTTAAGTTATTACCACAACCGTGGTTTGTCACTGACATCATGAAAGGCTATATAGCAGAACTTGTATTTGAAGAATATGTTCGAGACCAGTTTGGTGTCGTACCAAATAATCCTGAAGAAAGTGGCTCTCCAGTACAGTATTTCAACTTAGATATGCATTCTAAAGAGGCTGAACTCTATCAGCTTTATGATTATTATCTAAGTGTTGGAAATAACACTCTTGTTGCTATCGATATAAAGAATTGGACTCGTAGTACCGATCGTATGAAAAAAGCTGAATTAGAAATTGAAGCAGTCTCAAAACATAAGAGAATGAGTCATTATTTCCCGGATAAAACTATTCATGCCGTGTATGTGAATCTTTATGGTGCACACAAATTTAATTTGAAGCACCCAAACAGAGGTACTATTCGTTTTATGTCACTTTACATACCTAACACGATAGGTGCGTCTAATTGGGTCATTAATAGCAATATGGTTAATGTGCTACTTGGTAAATAAGTGGAGAAAAATTAATGCCTGTTCAACGTTTGGAAGGAATTTCTGCAGTTGCCCGCTTAAACGCTTTACACTTCAAAGAATCACCGAAAGATGTTGCAGTCATGCTTGCGAAATGGCAGGCCGAAAATTCGTGTTTACTTGTCCCTTGCTATATAGAGTTACCCAAAATTATTCCTGATAGCGAAGAAAACGAAAGTTTAAATACTACCGTTATTGAATCCTTATCTAAGAAACGCACGAATTGGGCACGCAGGGAAATCGCCAAAATACTTCAATTGAGTGTGGCCGCTACCGATAAATTTACATTTTCTATTATAAAAAATAAGGCTTGGTATTTACGACCTCGTCCTAATCTCAGTAAAGAGTCTATGATTGCCGCCGCTCAAGCCCATCCGGGAAAATTCATTGAACTGATGCTCAAGAAGGAGTTGATAGAGGCGGCGGCTTTCGATGCTGAACAAACTTTCGTTGCTGGAGGTTTTGGTCCGGGAGTGTATTTGGGCAGTATGCACCAAGCTGACAAAAAAATTCAGAAATTGGTCGAAGTGGAATTTAACATTAATAAGTACAGTATATTGATTTGCAATGTTAAATCCCAAGTATTTGTTAAAAGGAATAAAGCAGATGCAGGCGAATCTTCATCAGCAACACTTCCGATTGATGTTGGGGAAGGGTATATGATAGGTGCTACCCGCCTTGTCCCCCGTGAATTCCATAAATTAGATGCACGCCAGTATCCAATGCTTGGCATCAGTTTGAATATAAATAAAATTCGGCAGACACGCTTTTATTATTTGAATGTATTGTTGGAATTTACTCAGGCTTTATTTAATAAGGCAGGTATTTCTTTTGAGCGTAGTACTTTTGTTGCTACACATTGTGTAGATGATGGATATATTCCTCTTGAACCGTTAGCCCAATTATCCAAGCCGTTGGTGGTCGTTAATGCCTCTAGTGAACCGATGGATAAGGATACGTTGAAACCTCTTATTCATGCGTTTTTTCCCCATGAATATCATGTTGTACGCAATAAAAAAATTCAGTTTGAACAACCCGTCGTTAGTATGGCAACAGCAATCCCGGATAAACTTAATACAGAGACTAACTATCTTTTTTTGAATGGGAAGGCGGAAAACAGTGAACAGGGAACAGTTCGTATTGCCAAGAAAGAAACACCTTCTGAATTCCAGTTGGTAAAAGCAAACGAAGCTTATGAAGATCTTTTACAGGAAGATTCAATAGTTGATCCGTATACAGAATTTAAATTCAACTACTTAATCAATCGTGATTCTATCTTGGCTATAACACAGGGTTTGAATTTATCCCCGAGTGATCTGGTTGCTTTACCATTAGGTAAAACCCAAAAAGCAGAACAGAAAAAAAATCAGGAGGCAATTAAACGTTGTTTGGTTGAGTTATCTTTGAAAGAGTGTTTACTAGGACATAAAGTCATTCCTGTTCCAAAGATTCCTATTGAGCTTATATCTACTGAACTTTCATTGATTGCTACACGGCAGATACGAGTACCTCATTGCACACGCCCTAAGCAACTTGTCGCTGTTGTCGAAGTTTGTATTACAAAGGAGGGAATTGTTGTTAAACACGTTCGTCGATCACCATGGAGTCAAGATGCCTCTGCGGCGATTGATTTTGTTTCGGAATTCCCATTCCTTCAGCCTGAAGGGAAAAGATTTATTCAAGATGACCAGTTTTGGATTGTAGATAAGCAGACTCAGTCTCGTTTAACGGTATGGTCTGGTCAATTTGTACCACGTATTATCCTCAATGATAGTTACACGGGAATTGAGGCTGCATTAGCGGCTCAAGAACCGTATATAGAGAGTCGCCGTGAAGACGGAAAAATCAAAGGCAAACTTTACTCTAAAAATAAACGGTTCAACCTGCTTCCCTATTACATGTCCATATTTAAACCTGAATATCAAAACGCACATGAACTAACCGGAAGTCGTATTCCTGTCCAAGATTGTGGTGGTTTTCTTCGGGTATTTGTACCTCCAGCGGGTGGGATTAAGGGGAATGGAAGTTCATTATCCGGGATGCGTGATGTCATGTTATATACCAAAGACGGAAATTGTGTCAGTTCAGGACTACTTGAACAAAAACTTGTACTACTTTACTTGCATACAATGACCAATGGAATTCTGGTTGGTGGTGATAATTCTAAAATGACTATTTTAGAGAAAATGGCGCGATTAGCTTTGGAAAATTGAAAATTCTCCATATCTGGTGCAGGTATCCCGCGATTAAGGAGGGGAGATGTCACAGCTATTACGTATTATCTTGATCCACACGCATCTGCCGGGAGTAGTAGAAATTCAGCTTGATGCACATGCAAATATTTGTGGTACCAATGGAGCGGGTAAAACAACACTTCAGCGTTTGGTGCCTGTATTTTATGGGGAACAACCGAATCGGGTGGTACCGAGAACCCGTAAAAAATTTGATGAATATTATCTACCTTACAGTAACAGTTATATTGTTTATGAATATCAGCGTGAAAGTGGTGATATTTGTCAGGTTGTTTTAACGCGAAAAAGCGATGGAGGCATTGATTATCGTTTTGTTAGCGCACCTTATCAGAGTGATTTTTATCTTCCATATGCCGAGGAGAACGTGCAAGCCTTTAGTTACAGTGAATGGGCTACCGCGATGCGTGATCGAAGTGATGTCCAGATATCCCCCAAAATCAGTGCGACCAGCGAATATCGCAGCATTATCCAAAACGATGCCTCGGCATTGAGGGAAAAGAATTCCGACAGCATAAAACTGCGCCGTCTTTCTGCAAGTTATAGCCTAGCCAGTGGTCATCATAGATTACGGCATATTGAAAAGCTGGTTAGCGCGGTACATGCCAAAGAAGGCAAAATGGATACACTGAAGGCTATGCTGGCAGCTATTTTTGAAGAAGACGGTGTCACGCTTCCAACGACCAAAGTAAAAAATCAAAAAGCGCGGGAGTGGATTCAGCAGATGCGTCACTCTTTACGCTCTGACAAACTCCAACAAAACTTTGAATCATTAAAACGGCTAGGGCATCAATTAAATGATGCAGAGGCACAACTGGCTGCGCTTTTGCCACTAATTCAGGATGATGAACAACAACAAAAGAAGAATAAGGCTGACGCTGAAGCGCGAGTTTATCAGTTACGCGGTCAACTACAAAAGCTCAAAGAAAAATATGAAGAGCAACAGCTGAATCTCAATGGCAGGCTCAGTAAGACGGAAGCTGATATAAAAGCAACGGTTAGCCAACTTAATCATTTTCAGAGAGAATACGACCGATATGAGCGCCTCGATATGGACCAGTTACAGCATGATACAAATGCTTTGCCGGTGTGGCGTGAAGACTTGAAGGAATTGGCTGACCAATATGAATTGATGATGGAGCAACATGGCGATCTGGAACGTCAGTTGGGGCAGCACAAAGCCAAACTTGAAGAATCTTATACTCAATTAAGCGAGCAAAATCGAATCAAACAACAGGAATTACAAAAACAAAAAGAGCATACGCGAGAACAGCAGGTGAGTAAGCAAACGGCTCTTGAACAGTTATTGCGAGAACGGGAACAGGCACTAGAAAGTCGCTTAGGTGAACAATTAACCGAATGCAGTAGTGCCATTGCTGTGTTACAGGAACAACTGAAACGCTCACAGCTCACTGACGATGAACGTGATGAAATGTATGTGGCAGAATCACGTATAGAAAAAGCCCAATTACAGGCACAGCAGCAAACACGACAAATAAAAGAAGAACGTCAACAGCTTACTAAAGCGCAGCAACAAAGGGATCAGGCAAATGATCAATTGGAACGGACGCGCATTGCCCTGAACACTACTGAGCTGCAATTACAACAATTATATCGCCAGTTAGAACCGGAGAAAGGCAGCCTGCGTCATTTTTTACAGCTGCATTATAGCGATTGGGAACAGAATCTTGGCAAGGTATTGAGTGAAAGTTTACTGGAGCGAAAAGACCTGCGTCCCCAATTGGATGAACTGACTGATAATCTATACGGCTTGCAGCTGGAATTGGCAGCGATAGATATGCCGGAATTTGCACTTGATGAAGCTGCTGTACGTCATCGTATTTACACGATAGAGCAACAGATTGAGAAAAAACGAGCTGAAAAGTCTGCCGCTGAAAAAGCACTAAAAGAGCATCATGAGCAAGTTGAACAAATAATGGCGCAGTTCGAACAGTCAGAAAGGCAATATCATTTGTACGAAAAGGATATCGAATTTGCTCGCTCTGACCGTGATCGGTTGAAATCACAGCAGAATGATTTGAATGAGCAGCGGAAAGCTAATGTACGAACAAAACTCACCCAGCAAAAACAGCGACATAATAGTCTACAGCAGCAGAAGCAGACAGAATTGCTGGCGTTAAGAGGGGATCACAACGCTCAGTACATGGAGCTGAAAGCAGGTTGGCAGTCTGAACTACAGGTATTTGATGAGCAGATAATAGAGCTTGAACAACAGCTCACTAATAAACGTACAAGTATCAATACTCAACTTGATGAACTTCAGCAAGCATTCAATGACACATTGTCTTCTAGAGGTATCGACCCCAAAAAAATAGAGAGTGTGAAAAAACGCCATGAGCGATTGAAAACAGATATTAGGGCAATAGAGAAACGTCAGGATGAGCTGTCTGCCTGGACGCTTTTTATGCAGGTTAGCTGGAAGCAGTTACGCCCGGAACTGCTGGAGAATGAAACTACGTTTAGGCAACAGCAACGCGAGCTTATACAAGAACGCAATCAACTGAAAGAAAACTTCATCACCAACCAAGCTCAATTGGATGAGCAAATACAGCAATATCGCAACAACATGAATAAAGCAGAGCAGCTGTTGGAACAGTTAAAGCAGATACTGGTTCGATTGTCTGTATTACATCTGAACGATATTTCACCGATAAAACAGGATACTTCAGCGAGTATTGTTGAGCGGCTGTCACGCACTAGTGAACTTTTAGAGCAACGCAGTAAATTTGATACACAGTTGGCTAATCAGCTAGAGCAATTTAGGAATGCGTTAGGTCTTGATGCTGAACCCGATTTCCTTGACAGTCTGGATCACGAAATGCGCAAGTTGCCTGATTCTAGTGACAAGCGTATGCAATTGCCTATTCTGGAAGGGATACTTCGTATATTGAGGGACAGGCAACAGCAACTACTGGAAATGGGGGAAAATATTGGTGGCGATTTGAAGAAGTTTTTTACTGTTTTCAGTGATATAAATCGTCGTATTGCATTGCAAAGTCGCCGCCTGAGCGAAGCAGTAGCCGATGATTTATTGCTGCAAAGTATTGGTAAGTCCGAAGTGCGTATATTATCGGCTATTGATGAGCTGGGATTCTGGCAGCCCTTGAAAACTTTCACCAAACTTTATGATGAGTGGCGTTCATCGGGGAAAGCGTTTCCTTCCGAACAGTATTTGAACAAATTGGCTGATGTCGTTGAATTACTGCGTTCTGATGAACAATACAGTATTGAATCGTTACTGCGTCTTGAGCTGCACTTAAATGAAGGTGGTTCCGATCTGGTAATAAAAAATGATCGTCAATTACTTGAGTCATCCAGTCATGGAATGGCCTACCTGATTTTATGCAAATATTTATTGGCCTTTACCCGATTGTTACGTGGTCAGTCTCAGGTCGCTATTCATTGGCCGATTGATGAAATTGGTACGCTGGCATATCACAATGTAGAAAACCTTTTTACTGCTTGCAGTAATAATCACATTATTATTGTGGGGGCTTTTCCTAACTTAGAATCTGATGTATTGATGCTGTTCAAGCACCGTTATTTGCTTGAAGCGGATCAAGATGAACCCACCAAATGGCGACTAAAACGGGTTCAACCTAAAGTGAACCGTCTTGCTGAACGATTGATGCAGAAAGAACAGGAGACCAATTGATGTTGGCATATGGGGCTTTACTGGAACGATTATTGGCCGGAGATTTTATCTGTCAGATCAGTGATGAGGATAGTTTCCGGCATTTGAGTGACGAGCAGACACAGCAGAAAATCAATGACTATTTGCGGCCGCTTAACAGACGTTTGGTCAGCAATGATACTCGGACAGTCTATTTTGTTGGTTATCACGAATTCACCAAAGAGGCTCGTAAAAAGCTTACTGGTCAGCTTGCATTCATCATCAATTCCCTGCAACCCTTGCTTGAATGGCTGTTATTAATACAAGAAATTCAGGGTCGTGATAGTGCATTAACTGCCGGCGATGTTATTAAATTACAAGAAATCATTTTGCGAACCGAAGATAACCAAAGTCTGCGGCAGCGTTTAAATCAACTTGCCAGTGACAGCTTTTTTAAAAGCCGAAGCCCAGAGTTGGATAATCAAATTAAGCTTATTTTCAACCGTCTAAAAGAACATGGTTATCTTAAGCAGCCTCATGCCGATCGCCAGTATTACATTGTGACAGGTAAAATCGATTATTTGGTTGACGTCATTCGTTTTATCCGAGATGAAGAACATCTTCCGGTTGAAGATGAACCTGTTCAGGAGAGCCTTCTCTAATGGCGACTGACATGTTAATGCTCTCTAACCTGTTTAATATTGGCGCTGAGCGGTTGGCTCTGCTGGGTAAACATCACCGCGCTTTGATGCAGTGTTATCTCGATGGTTTTATTAATGAGACGGCTTTCAGTGAAAATGCACTGAAAAAGTTGATTGATGCCCGGATTTTATGGCGTCCGGATGAGCAGAAGCCTTTGACACTGAGGCCGCTGGTCAGTGAACTGATTGCCAGTATGGTTGCTGATGAAAATCGCCGACAAATTAACGCCGATGTTGCCGAAAAACTAGAGCAAATCCGTAATAGAGTGCAGGCTTGGCGGGATGCTTATTATAAAGGAGATTATAGTGTTGCGGAATTACAGCTACAGCGATTGACTGAACATGTATATGATTTAAGCGGGCAGTTCGAAGAGGCAATTGATAGCCTCTGGCATCGTTTAAACAGTGACTTTGGTTTTGTCAGGAGTCTCAATGAAAAAATCAATGAAAATGAACGAGCCCAGAAACAACTTCGTCGTCTGCTTGATGGCCTGGAACTGTTGGACTTCAACGAACTCATCGAATTGTCGGAAGGCAACAATCATTTGCGTAAGCTGTTAGTTAGTCAGCTACAAATCCGGTTAAGTATACACCATAGCAGTTTGCTGGAAGTACAACGGCGTTTGATAGCGTTGTTGGCCAAATTTCGTCAACAGCAATCACGCTCATTACTGATTACCAATATGGTGGCATTTTTACGCCAGCACCCACAATATAAGCCAGCGAATTACACTTATCGTTCAGATATCCCTCCCTTGTTTAATCAGTCGGCTCCTTTACATCTTCACGGAGCATTAGCACTTGATAGATCTGGTGAGCGACAAGTTCTGGCTGAATTGATCCGTACACTTCCCGCCTCTGCAAAAGTACCATTGTCTGATTTTCAAAGTGCCAGCGCAGTAATAACATTTATTGATGAGGAGGTCGCAGCCCGCCAGCAAGCATTGAAGCAGGATGTCGAAAATTTCTACATGTACGTAATAGATAGTGTGAAGGAAATCAGCGCGTTGGATTATTTAATGGATCAGGAACTTCCATGGGATCATGAAATTTGGCTTTATCAGGTGATTGCTGAATACCAATCTTTAGAACAAAAAGTCAAAAGCAGATTTTGGCTTCGAAATAACGAGATTAAAGCCAGTCCTGTTAACGATCTCAAGTTAATCTTGGATATCACAGTGAGAATCATAGAAAAATGATACAGATGAATCCTTTAAATCTTGGTGCATTAACATGGTTGAAAATGTTGGAAAAACGGCTTTTCTCAAAAGGTAATGAGAAAAAGAAAACGAACAGTAAAATTGTCAGGCAGGTATTAGTGTGGTGTCTGGAACAAGACCTCATTCCGGCAAACAGTCTGAACTTGCCAGAGTTCACCTTTACTAAAGAATTATTGAATGCCATTGCCACGACCCAACAAAAACTAAATCAAACTCATTTTCGATGTGAACTACAGACGAAAAGCCGAATTGAGAGTGCCCTATTAAGCGATCAGGAAATTAAAACAGCGGGTATCCGCCCTCGTCAGCAGCGAGTACTCATTCATCTTACCAGCCCTGTATTCAATGACCAGAACATGAAAATACAGGTTAGCGACACCAACTGGCAGGATATTCCTTTATCACAATTTGATGTTCTAATCGTCGTCGAAAATTCAGATTGCTTTTATTACTTAGACTTATTTAAATTTTCTCTACATAATTTCCATTCACCACTTATAGTTTACCGTGGTGATAAGATATATGGTCAAGCGACAACAAAGCTTAAAGATAAATGGCTTGAAATGAATAAACCCGCTATCTACTTTGGTGATTTTGATCCTAAAGGGGTAAGCATTGCGATGCATGAAGGTTATGAGGCCATGTTACTTCCTTCATTAGACGTCGTAAGGAAAACAGCGTCTGTTGCTATGTTTCCTGATAATCAATTGAAATTTTTAAAAAAGATAGAAGATAAAAACATAAATAGTTTTTTCGAGCCTTATTTGAAAGTGTTATTCGAGCAAAAAGCTTTACGGCAACAGAAAATGCAGTGTAGATCATTACAGATAGTTTCTATAACTTCATAAAGGTTATTAATCTGACCGAATATTGCTGCCTGAAAGATATAAGAGATTGGTATGTTTAGCGTACGAAGATATCTTAGAAGAGCAAGCAGGCAGATTTACGTTATAAATCCGCCCATTTTTTAATGAAAAGATGACACCATGACTAATAAAACGGCTCATGTTCACCCGCCAGTTTTTGTAGTGGTAGTAATTACCGGAGGTAGCCAACTCTGATAACCAAAAAAATGGCGGCCTAAAATAATCAGAACAACTCCTATAATGAAAGCAAACGCCAGTATAATCCCAATAATTTCCAATGGACTGAAATAGCCTGCTAAAAAAGTTACAGCAACACCACTTGCGGGAACAGAAGACATATTCAGTAATCCAATTAAGCCCGTTGTTTTCCCAAGATGTTCTTTAGGAATGATTTGGCTCCTGAGAGAGCGTAAATAGACACTGAACACACCATCAAAAGCCATCAATAACACGTAGCCAAAAAGGTACATCACATAATAAGCCGACGCTGTCATCAACATTCCGGCTAAAATCATTGCACAAAAAGAGACTGTTCCTAATGTCGATAATCCAAAACGTCTGACAAAACGAGGAACAAAAAAGAAAGCAACGATTGTCACTATGGCTGCTGACGATTGCAAGATACCAAAATAGCGTTCAGGCATACGAAATTCTTCAAGAATTACTGCCGCACTGACTACCAGAGCTGCACCGTATATCAGATTGACCACCCATGTTAATCCACATAAATGCAGGAGTATTTTATTTTGCCAGAGCACTTTGGCACCTAGCTTATTAGAATCAATCAATGACCTGAAACTTAATTTATCTCCAACACTGACATTACGTGATTTAAGAAAAAGGTAATTAATCGCTGCAATTGCAAATAATCCCCCTGCAACGATTAATATGGCATTAATACCCCCGTACAGCGCTATTGCTGCGGCAAGCGTTGGTCCCAATACTTGGGTAACTTGATCAACGCCTTGAACCATGGACAGCGCTTTGGGCAATTCTTCCGCTGGAAGATTGCGGGGTAAGAGAGATTCTGTCGATACAAAGTTGAGGACATAAGCAACAGAGAGCAGTGCCATCATTATTGCTAATACTGAAAATGTCATTTGTGGATAAAAAAAGAGCACCAAGAATGCGAGCAGCATTAACAATGTTCGACCGGCTTCAATATTAAAAAATATAGTTTTGGGATTAACCCTATCAGCAATAAATCCGGATAAAGGAAAAAAGATCAGACGTGGGATCCACTCAATGACGAATGCCAAAGAAGCTAACATTAATGAACCTGTTACCTGTAATATAGTAAGCGGTACAGCAAAAAGTAAAAACTGATCACACAGAGTGCCAAGAAAACGAGAGCATATAAAACGCTTCAAACCAAATTGATGATTATCCATATATTCACCTGATAATTATAGAGCCCTATTTAAAAAGCAATTAGATATCCAATGGCTTAGCCGTTATTTGCATATTTTTTCAATAAGAAATTCCCAACAGTCAGTGTATTGGTTTCGATAATTTTTCCTTATTGAGTATCATAATGTTCAATGATATTTTGACCAGATATCTCATTTGCAAAAGACTTGTGCATGAATAACAAAAATGAACTGGCGGGATTGATTCCGGCTTTAATTGTTTTCATTAAGACTGTTGAAACTGGGAGTTTTTCTAAGACGGCTCGAGCAATGTCTATGACGCCATCATCTGTTAGCAGGATGATGGATCGTCTTGAAAATCAACTGAACCAGCGTCTCTTTATCCGTTCAACACGTATGTTGCAGGTGACTGAGCGTGGTCAGGAAATATATCACTCCGCTTTAAACGTTATTTATGCGACTGATGAACTATTTTCATTGGCCGAAAACAGTCATGATACACCTCGTGGGATTTTGCGGATAACTGCTCCTAATGCACTGGGAAAAATATTACTTGCTCCATTTTTAGCTGATTTCCTGAAAAGTTATCCTGATATTAATGTGGAACTATCACTGACAGATAATATTGTAAACATTGCACATAGCCAGTTTGATTTGGCATTGCGTGTCACTGAATATCCTCCGGAAAATATGGTTGCCAGAATATTAATGCCGATTGATTATGTTCTGGTAAGTTCAAAAAACTATCATAAAGATCTCCCTAAGACACCTTCCTCACTCAGTACCCACAATATCTTTTTACCGGTTGAGCAGCAGATTGACAGTGACTGGAACTGGATATTTAGAAACAAAGAACACAGCGTCAGTATCTCTTTGAAGCCACGGCTGATGATTAATAACAGTGATGTGAGGTTAGATGCAGTTCTTCAAGGAGTCGGTATAGCCCTTATGCCGACGTTTGTTGCGAATACTTATCTCTCTAAGGGATTATTGCAAAAAGTGCTTCCTGAATGGAAAATTGATACTCCATTTCCACGAAATGCTTATGTCATCACCCTGCCAAAGAAATTATTGCCGCTAAAAACAAAGGTATTTATAGAAGATTTTATGCAGTGGCTGAAGCAGAGAGAGGAACATCAAGTGTCTAGTTCTGATATAAGTTGACACTTATTTTACTCATACCCAACGGATATAAACATTTTTCCGTGTATAAACATTTGTATAAACAAAAACAAAAAAAGCACTTCCCCAAAAGAGAAAGTGCTTTTTCAACAACATGATCTAAGACTAGGATCAGTTCATGCCGTATTTTTTCAACTTCTTACGCAGAGTACCACGGTTGATTCCCATCATCAGTGCTGCGCGGGTTTGGTTACCACGGGTGTATTGCATCACCATGTCTAACAGTGGTTGTTCTACTTCAGCCAGTACCAGCTCATACAGGTCATTAACGTCTTGACCGTTCAGTTGTGCAAAATAGTTCTTCAGTGCTTGTTTAACTGAGTCACGCAGGGGCTTTTGAGTCACCTGATCTTGTGAATTTACAGTAGCAACGGTTAGTACGTCAGAATTTACGCGTTGTTCGAACATAGTTCTGTCAGCTCTTTTCTTTATTTACGCAAAAATTTTCGAAGTATGCTTCCAACGCCTCCAGCTGTTCGCTGGCATCCTCAATGGCGTTGAATGAGCGCCGAAACTGGTCATCAGGAGCATGTTCCTTGAGATACCAAGATACATGCTTGCGTGCAATACGAACTCCTTTGCCTTGACCGTAAAAGTCTTGCAGTTCTCGTACATGCTCGCTCATTAAACGCTGCACTTCGCCAAGGGGCATCGGTGACAGCAGTTCTCCTGTTTCCAGATAGTGCTGGATTTCCCGAAAGATCCAGGGTCTTCCCTGAGCAGCGCGGCCTATCATCAGGGCATCAGCCCCGGTGTATTCAAGCACTGCTCTGGCTTTTAGCGGGTCAGTAATGTCACCATTAGCAATAATTGGAATGGCAACAGTCTGCTTAACTGTCCGAATATTGTCGTACTCGGCCTCACCATTAAACAGGCAAGTTCGTGTCCTGCCATGTATCGTAAGAGCCTGAATCCCACAACGTTCGGCCAATTGGGCAATTTCTACACAGTTACGTTCTTCCGGTGACCATCCTGTGCGAATCTTCAGAGTAACAGGCACATCAACCGCATTGACTACCGCAGAAAGGATTTTTTCAACCAGTTCTGGATAACGCAGTAATGCAGAGCCTGCCAGCTTACGATTCACTTTCTTGGCTGGACACCCCATATTGATATCGATGATCTGAGCGCCATTGTCGACGTTGATTCTCGCCGCCGCCGCCATTTCATCGGGATCACTACCGGCAATTTGTACAGAACGCACTCCGGGTTCGTCGCTATGAACCATACGCAGCCGGGATTTATCCGTCTTCCAAACCTGAGGATTGGAAGAAAGCATTTCCGAAACTGCCATTCCTGCTCCCATGTGATAGCAAAGAGATCGAAATGGGCGATCTGTTATGCCAGCCATAGGGGCTGCAATAAGACAGTTTTTCAACTGGTATTGTCCGATACGCATAGGCGAAGAAAGAGTGGTCAACTGTGGCTAAGGGCGCGTATATTACGCATTTTTCACAAGATATGAAAGGCCAAACTTTGAGCGAATCGATATTTATAACGGTTTTTTTCCAGTTGATTTTTTCAAACTTTATTGATTACTCTTAAATAACATAAGGTTACGTGTTATTGATGAGATTTATTATTACTAACATTTCTAATCACAAAGAGAGCGGATTATCACCAATTGACCTCCTGAGTGATCATTTTAGTGGATAATCTCGCTTTTCAATAGATATTAATTGATTATTTTTTAATCCCTGTGATACGACACCACTCTTCTTGTTCAGCTATCGGATCGATAATGAATTCATTGCCATAGGCTTCAGCGACTCCTTCAGCCTGACTTGCCAGAACACCAGACAAGCCTAATAATCCACCAGATTTAGGCAATGAGCCGATGATAGGTGCCAGTTCACGCAACGGGCCAGCCAGAATATTTGCAATCACAACGTCACATTCAAGGTCGTTGGGCTGATCTTTAGACAGGAAAAGGGACAATTGGTCGGATACACCGTTACGTTCGGCATTATCCCGGCTGGCCTGAATCGCCTGAGGGTCGATATCAATACCGATGGCGTGTTTTGCGCCCAGTTTCAGGGCAGCGATAGCCAAGATACCTGAGCCACAACCAAAATCGATGATGGTCTTACCTGCCAGATCAAGGCCATCAAGCCATTGCAGGCAGAGGGAAGTCGTTGGGTGAGTCCCGGTGCCGAACGCCAGACCGGGATCAAGCATGACATTGACAGCGTCTGGTTCTGGAACTTCGCGCCAGCTAGGGCAAATCCACAGACGGTTGCCGAAGCGCATTGGGTGGAAGTTATCCATCCACTCACGTTCCCAGTCTTTATCCTCCAGTTGTTCAATTTTGTGGATAAAACCTTTGCCCAATTGTGGAACTTGTTCCAATTGGCTGACAACCGCTTTCATATCCATCTCAGCATCGTATAAGCCGATGACGTCGGTATCACCCCATAAACGGGTTTCACCCGGCAGAGGCTCAAAAATTGGGGCATCATGGCTATCCTGAAAGGTCACTGAGACTGCGCCACTTTCTACCAGCTCATCACCCAGTGCTTCCGCTTGTTGTCCCGTGGTGTTTAATCTTAATTGTATCCAAGGCATAAAAAATTCTCTTTTTGTAAAGCTTTTTGTAAAGGTAAAGTCACGCTGCGATTATTGAGAAGCAGCGCTCTGTTGCGTGTGTTTATTACCCATCATATTCCCTATCCCGAATGCCAGTAAACTTAACAGCAGCGATGGCACGATGGGATGAAAACCAAGAAGATGGATATTGAAAGTTGCCAGCAGGGTATAGCTTGCCGCCCCTGTCAGCATTGAGCTGACTGCTCCATGAGCGTTGGCTTTTTCCCAGTATAACCCCAATACCAGCGGCCAGAGGAAAACGGCTTGCAGGCCGCCAAAGGCCAGCAGATTTAACCAAATGATCATCTCGGGTGGACGCCATGCAGCCAACAGCAATAATGCACCTAAAATCAGGGTGGAGTAGCTGGAGATACGGGAGAGTTTTTTCTCTTGGCTTATTTGTTGTGGAAACAGATTTAAATAGAGATCCTTGACGATGGTCGCCGAAGATTGCAGCAGTTGGGCGTTAATGGTGGACATAATCGCCGCCATCGGAGCAGCCAGAAAAATCCCGGCTGCAACAGGAGGCAATACGGTGATCATCAGGGTTGGGATCACTTGATCCGGGATAGTCAGATCAGGAATGATTGCCCGACCCAATGCGCCGGCAAGATGCATACCGAACATCAGGATCGCCATGACGATGGTGCCAAGAATAATGCCGCGATGAACAGCTTTGCTGTCTCGATAGGAAATGCAGCGTACAGCGGTATGTGGCAGCCCAACGACACCAAAGCAGACAAGTACCCAGAAGGATGCCATAAATGGCCCTGTGAGGATGTTATCGGCCCCGTGAGGTGAAACCAGATTAGGATCAATTGCGCGCAGAGTGGTGACTGCGGCTGATAACCCGCCAGCTTTATAGATAATACCGGCCAGCAATAACACCGTCCCAAGCAGCATCACCAGCCCTTGCAAGGCATCATTGAGGACACTGGCCCTGAATCCGCCAAATGCAGTATAAAGGGCAATCGATACGCCAAAAATCAGTAAGCCCGTGTCGTAAGGGATACCTGCGGCAGTTTCCAACAAACGCGCCCCGCCAATAAATTGTACGGTCATTGCACCGACAAAGGCGACCAACAGGCTCAGGCTGGCAATCCAGACCAGAAAGCGGCTCTGATAGCGGGCGTAAAGCATGTCATTGAGGGTGACCGCATTGTAACGACGGGCGAGGATGGCAAATTTTTTCCCCAGTACGCTGAGGGAAAGCCATATAGCAGGTAGTTGGATCAGCGATAACAACACCCAGCCGATACCATACTTATATGCAGCACCGGGGCCACCAATAAATGAGCTGGCGCTGATATAAGTTGCTGTAATGGTCATTGCCAGTACAAAACCGCCCATTGAGCGATTACCGAGAAAATACTCCGTCAGGAACTCGCCAGTTTGGCGACGGCGATAAGCATAGACTGATAGCAGGAAAACCAACGCCAAATATCCTACTAAAGGCAGAATGACTTCATTTTGCATCGGTATCCTCCAGCGGAACATCCTTGAATATAAACTTCACCATCAACCAGCAGAGGATGATAAATAAGGCGGGCAGCAGCAGGCAAGCCAGTTCAAACCAGTGAGGCAGACCAGTCAGGCCGATATCATCACTGGGTAAATAGGCGCACAGCAGCCAACCAACAAGATAAGCCAGCGTCAGGTATACTGCCCAACGTGCTTCTTTATGGGATTGAACAAATCGTCTGTCCATCCGTTCTCCGGGTAACTTACATGAAACAATATGAGGGGAATTGTACGGTAATGTGTGGATTTATTCAGGAGAAAAATGTGCCGTGGAAACCAGAATAAAATCAAAATGCTGACTCAATTTATAGCAACACAGCGCTTGATTGAAATTCACTTATATTTTGTCCTTTTGTTAACAATGGCAGGAGGCGTTTAATTTTTGATAAAAGCAAGATTGAGTTTTAAACGAAAGGAAGCGTTTTTGAATTATTACTGGATGTTTTTCTGAATGTAGTTTTATATTTAGATGATTAAGGTTTAAATAAAAAACAGATTACATTTAGAAGCGAACTGTTCACTCAAAATTTCGATAATAATAAGGATGATGGAAATTTAATGCTTTTGTATTTTATTTATAATTTATTGATTTTTTTTGAGTAAATTTATTCCTCATCTCTGATATGATTATCATTTCTTTGTTTTTCTTTACTCTGTAAGTTGATTTTTTTGATTGGTTTTCTTGCGTTTTCATTAATTATTATACGGTTACTAAATTTTGCCTTAAATAAAAACCCCATCGATAAAAGATGGGGTTTTTATTAAATTAAAGCATTGATGCCTGAATATTAGAAAGAAACCTTACTTATCCTGTAAGCCCAGTTTCTTCTCCAGATAGTGGATATTGGTTCCGCCTTTCTGGAAGTCTTCGTCATTCATGATAGCCAGTTGCAGGTCGATATTGGTCTTGATGCCATCAATGATCAACTCAGCCAGCGCATTCTTCATACGGGCAATCGCTACTTCACGGGTTTCGCCGTAGGTAATCAGCTTACCAATCATGGAATCATAGTAAGGCGGTACGGTATATCCCGCATAGATATGGGATTCCCAGCGTACACCAAACCCGCCCGGTGAGTGGAAATGGGTGATCTTGCCCGGACTTGGCAGGAAGGTTTTCGGATCTTCCGCGTTGATACGGCATTCGATCGCATGGCCCTGAATTTCGATATCTTCCTGCTTGACGGACAGCGGCATACCTGCGGCAATGCGCAACTGCTCTTTGATCAGGTCAACACCAGTGATCATCTCCGTAACCGGATGCTCAACCTGAATACGGGTGTTCATCTCAATAAAGTAGAATTCGCCGTTTTCGTACAGGAATTCGAATGTACCCGCCCCGCGATAATTGATTTCAATACACGCTTTGGCACAGCGCTCACCAATGCTGCGGCGCAGCTCTGGTGAAATGCCCGGTGCGGGTGCTTCTTCCACCACTTTCTGGTGACGGCGCTGCATGGAGCAGTCACGTTCAGCCAGATAGAGCGCATTGCCCTGACCATCGGCCAATACCTGAATTTCAACGTGACGTGGGTTCTCAAGGAATTTCTCCATGTATACCATGTCGTTGTTGAAAGCCGCTTTGGCTTCTGCACGGGTCATGGCAACGGATTGTTCCAGATCTTTGTCGCTGCGCACAACACGCATACCACGACCGCCGCCGCCGCCCGATGCTTTGATAATCACCGGATAGCCGATGCGGTTTGCAATCGTTTTGTTTTTCTCGGCATCGTCACCCAATGGGCCGTCAGAGCCGGGAACACAAGGTACGCCCGTTTTTTTCATCGCGCTGATAGCGGAAACTTTGTCTCCCATCAAACGGATGGTATCCGCTTTCGGGCCAATGAAAACAAAACCGGAACGTTCTACCTGCTCGGCAAAGTCAGCATTTTCAGACAAGAAGCCGTAACCCGGATGGATGGCCTGTGCGCAAGTGATTTCTGCCGCAGAGATAATCGCAGGAATGTTCAGATAACTTTTTACTGAAGCCGCAGGGCCGATGCAGACAGTTTCATCGGCCAGCAGGACGTGCTTAAGGTCGCGATCTGCTGTAGAGTGAACAGCAACGGTTTTGATCCCAAGTTCCTTACAGGCTCTCAGGATACGCAGTGCAATTTCACCACGGTTAGCAATGACAATTTTTTCAAGCATGGGACGCCTCGTTATTCGATGACGACCAATGGCTCGTCGAATTCAACAGGTTGGCCGTCTTGAACCAGAATCGCTTTTACTACACCAGTTTTATCCGCTTCGATCTGATTCATCATTTTCATCGCTTCAACGATGCACAGGGTTTCGCCCTGATTAACATGCTGGCCGATTTCGATAAAAGCTTTCGCATCCGGGCTTGGTGAACGGTAGAACGTACCCACCATTGGAGAGCGAACAATGTGACCGCTGATTTCCGCAGGCTTGTCAGCAGCAACTGGTGCTACCGGAGCAGCGGCTGGCACTGGCGCAGAGATATATTGCTGAGTCACTGGCATCGCTGGCACGGCTGCTACGCGGCTAATGCGTACTGATTCTTCGCCTTCAGAAATTTCCAGTTCAGAAATGCCAGATTCTTCAACCAGCTCAATCAGTTTTTTTATCTTACGAATATCCATGAGTGTGATTCCGTACTCTTATATAAATTAGTTGGATGTTGACAAGCGGTTGACCGCTGCCTGTAATGCGAAACTATAACCATCTGCACCCAATCCGCAGATCACGCCCACCGCGACATCGGAAAGATATGAGTGGTGGCGGAACGGTTCACGGGCATGCACGTTGGAGAGGTGAATCTCAATAAATGGGATATCCACCGCCAGAAGTGCATCGCGAAGTGCCACGCTGGTATGCGTGTATGCCGCAGGGTTAATCAAAATAAAATCAGTATTGCCCCGCGCCGAATGAATTCTCTCAATCAGTTCAGATTCTGCATTAGATTGCAGATGGGATAACTCGACTCCCGATTGGTGAGCTTCTTTTGACAGTTTGTTAACGATGTCATTAAGCGTTAACTTGCCGTAGGTCTCTGGCTCTCTCGTTCCCAACAGGTTCAGGTTGGGACCATTCAAGAGTAAAATGCGAAACTTGTCTGCCATTGTGCGGGTATCTCCGGCAATCTGTCAACAATCGTTCAAGATAACTCGATGTCAACGGTTTGTCATCTCTTTCTGATAGCCAGATTTGTAAATTTGGCGATAAAGTCCGACATTATAAACATATCGTGGCATTTAGCAGCAAAATACTGGTCTTATCAGCGCATCTTAACCACTGTTCTGCCGGTAGCCTGATTGTTTACTAACTTATTGGCGTATTCAATCACCTGATGTAATGTGATTTCGTTGGCGATCTGTTGATAAAAGGAATCCGGCAGAAGTTTTTGCAATCGTTGCCAGATGGCCGGACGTTTTGAGGCAGCAACGGTAACGGATTCAACGCCCTGTAAGCGAATATTGCGCAGGATAAAAGGCATTACGGTGGTGGGAAGCTGGCTGTCACTTGCCAGACCACAGGCGGCTACCGTACCGTTATAGTTTACTTGCGCCAATAAGGTTGCTAATACCGTGCCACCAACAGTATCAATAACACCAGCCCAACGCTGTTTTTCCAATGGGCGGGATGGCTGGTTAAAGTCACTGACGGGCAATACTTCTTTCGCACCTAAGGAGAGTAAGTAATCTTTATTGTCGGGCTTGCTGCTGATTGCGACGACGGAGTAACCCAATTGTGACAGTAAGGTAATCGCAGTACTGCCAACACCACCACTGGCACCCGTGACGGCAATGTCTCCGCTTTCAGGCATCACATCCCCTTGTTCCAGCGCCATGACACACAGCATGGCAGTAAAGCCTGCTGTGCCGATGATCATCGCCTGTCTGGTACTTAATCCTTGTGGCAGGGGGGTCAGCCAATCACCGGAGACTTTGGCTTGTTCTGCCAGCCCGCCCCAATGTGTTTCTCCCACACCCCAGCCAGTCAGCAAAACGTGTTGACCGACATGAAAACGGGGATCTTCGGAATGATGAACAACACCGGAAAAATCTATCCCCGGTATCATCGGGAATTGGCGGATGATTTTCCCTTTGCCGGTAATAGCGCGGGCATCTTTGTAATTGAGCGTTGACCAATGAATATCAACGGTTACATCACCTGATGGCAACCGAGAGGCATCAATATCCTGAATGGATGCTGATAATGTTTCGTGTTGCTCAATCAATAAGGCTTTCATGGCTATTCTCCCTGGGTGGGTATCTCTTTGACACCACTATCTACTACCGGTTCGGCTGTTCGGCGTCATCACACTATATTG
>NZ_VCDP01000023.1:0-85375 GCF_033949345.1 Xenorhabdus littoralis | reverse complement strand
CTCTAGTTACTGCTAATGCCGATGCATTAATTTGCAATGCACTTAATCCTACGATTAAAAAATATTGTGATGATCTTTGCAATAAGATACCTGATAATCTATCCTTCCTTAGAGACACTTGCTTATAATTATATTTTTTCGGCATAAAAATTTCAAATCAAATTGAGATTTTAATTAATAGATTGATGACTTTTTACATATTAATATATGAGGTTTCCAATCATGAAAAAGATACTTTCCATGTGCTTAGCTGCAACAATTCTTAGTGGATTCGCTGTTAATGTAGCAAACGCAGAAAATGCCATTCCAATCACTAAACATGCTGTAGAATTTACTCCTACAAATGTCGAAAGTCCTCTTCATGTTATCTGTATCGTTTTTGTTCCAGAGCAATATAAATTTCTTTGTGAAAAACTTTAACTTTCACCAATGAAGAAGTAAATTAAGAATTCGTTAAGGATAATGAATAATGGATTTTTTAGTATAAAAAATAGCGGGGAGTTATTTTTACAACTTTTTGATTAAAAATAACATCCCTACTATTATTAAATATATTCATATTGTATTTATCAAATTAACTCATCGCATTCATTTGATGACATGGGGACTTTCATACACCTGATAAAAATCCACTCATCAAATATACAAGATAGATTTACTTAAAATCATTAAGAAAATCGGCCAAAATTGGGTTCAATAACTCAGGTGATTCCCAGAACGGGGCATGATCGACTCCGGCTAAATTAAATACCTGCCCTTTCCAGAGGTTTCGATAATTCAATCCATTAATATAATCAATATTGATAAATGGATCACCCATGCCATTGACAATCGCCAACGGTATTTCACTGGTTTCAACCAACCGTTTTTGATCCGTCGCATGAGGCGAAAAGAAGGCTTCAGACATATATTTCCGCGCCAATCCATCTGTTCTTGCCACAGTTTCAAAGAGGAAAGGTTCATGGGGCGCATTGACGCCAATTGTTTCAATAGCGAAGTTCCTGATGTCTTCCTCAGTAAAATCCGCTTTACCAGAAAGCCTCATATGTTCGCTAGGTTTAAAACCAAGCGCCACATTATCTGCGCCAATTGATACGGGTGGGGTACCGCAAATCATTAATCCAACCATTTTAGGGAACAGAGCCAACATCTCTAAGCCGATATGACCGCCCAGTGACCAACCGAAAATCACCACGCGGTTAATCCCTATTTTTTCCAAAACTTCAATGACTGTATGAGCGTAACCCGGCATTGAATAGGCTTGTCGTGGATCGCTGGCATTTGATGAAGCACCATGCCCGGGCAAATCTAACGCCAAAACCCGATAGTTCCCTTTTAAGAGGTCAATTTGATGGCGAAATACTTCTTTACAACTGGAATTGCCATGTATCAAAAGTACAGGTAAGCCATTGCCACCAGTATCGATGACAGAAATACCAGCATAGCGAGTCTGAATATCATAGTGATTAATATCATTATGTGTAGTCATTATTCTATCTCCTTATTAATAAGGGAATTCATCGGTTTATTGGAATCATAATTTATCAGTATGAATCATCATAAACGACGGAGACTTTAACTGAATTGAGATCTACTCCGGCGTTGATATGAAATTTATTCATAAGACCTGAAATGTTCATCTTTTAAAAGGTTACTTCATGCTTTTTTTACTCAAAATCTGTCAGTTACTTCATATTTTTTGTTTATTTTCTTCATGTTTTTAAAATAGTTATCACAAATTTGCAACATTAATCACCGGAGAGGATGCGTAATGTTGTATATAACTTAGAGCCTAAAACGCTTAATTCGAATAGCAAATACTTGTGACACAATATCCGGTAATCACGTTATGACAATAAAAAAAGTAAAGCTTTTGTTGGCAACGCTCGCTGTAATTACTTTAGTTATCATGGCCATTGCAGGAAAAATAGAAAATGCCAATAAGCGTTTTCTATCTGTAGCTACAGCATCCACAGGAGGAACTTATTATCCGATGGGTGTGGGCTTAGCCAATATATGGAGTAACCATCTGACACAGGAGAATATTCAGGTTACAGGGCAGTCCTCTGCTGGTTCAATTGAGAATATTGACCTACTCCAGAAAGATGAAGCTCAACTGGCGATTTTACAGAGTTTAATCGCCGTCGAAGCTTATGAGGGTGTCCGTAATTTCAAAAATCGCCCTTATCAAGACCTGCGTTCTATATCAGTACTTTGGCCTAATGTTGAACATTTTGTTTTATTAGACGAGAAAATCAGGGATGGCACACTAAACGATATTGCCGATACCCGTTTTTCGGTCGGGCCACAAGCCAGCGGCACTGAGCAATCCACACTGATTATTCTGCAAGGCGTTAATCTCAGCAAGCAAGCTATTCATCCGGAATATCTTGGTTATGGTGATACCGTTTCTGCCATGAGAGATGGGCGTCTGGATGGTGGCGCCCTACCAGCAGGTGTGCCTGCATCAGCGGTCACAGATATGTATGCCAGTGGCGTTCCTGCCCGTATCCTGAATGTCACAGACCAACAACTGGAGAAAATTAATTCTATCGCCAATTCATGGTTTCGTTTTGTGATCAAACCAGATACTTATCCACGCCAGAAACAACCTGTTCAAACTATTGCGCAGCCCAATATTCTGATGACAACACGCATGATAGATGAAAAAATCATCTATGAATTAACCAAAGTGATGTTTGAAAACCAGAAAGAAGTACATCAAATCCATAGCTCAGCGAAATACATCCTCCCTGAAAACGCACTCAAAGGTGTCGCCGTGCCATTACATCTCGGTGCCTATCAATATTATCGCGAAATTGGGCTGGATATTCCTGATTATCTCGTGCCACCAGAACTCAAAATTAACCTTAATATTACGGAGTTACCATGAGTCCTGACAATGTAATATCATCGTCTGCCGAGCTGGATAAAGAAGCCGGTTCAGGCAATCGTCATTTGAGCGGTGTCTACCTGAAACTCACAATAATACTTGCCATCGCTATTTCTCTGTATGCTATCTACTCGAATGCATTATCCAATACACAAGAATTTTATCGTAACGCAACGTTTCTTGGCGGTATTCTGGTTCTGGGTTTTATTCTTTTTCCTATTTCCAAACATTATTCAACACAGAAATTCAATTATTGGGATTATATTTTCATTCTGCTCACATTAATCAGTTATGGATATTTTTACTTTACTTACACTGACTTGCATGTCGTGCGCAACAGCATTCCCAATACTACGGATTACATCATGTCAGTTATCGGCATTGGTGTATTATTTGAGGCCGCAAGAAGAACCACTGGCTATTTCATACCGGGTTTATCTATTTTTGCCATTGTCTATGCCCTATTCGGTCAATATTTTATAGGGATCTTTGGTCATGCCGGATTTTCACTTGAGCGTTTATTATTCCGCTTATTCATGACCAGCGAAGGTATTTTCGGCATTACCCTCTCTACGGCATCAACGGCAATCATCGTCTTTATCTTATTCGGGGCATTTTTAAGTGTGAGCGGAGCAACTGCATTATTCAATGATCTTGCTCTGGCAATGGCGGGACGTCGTCGGGGCGGGCCTGCTCAGGTTGCTGTCATTTCTTCTGCCCTGACGGGATCACTCAGCGGCAGTGCAGTTGCCAACGTTGCTACAACGGGTACTTTCACTATCCCTCTGATGAAAAGTATCGGCTTATCTCCCCGTTTTGCCGGTGCCGTCGAAGCAGCAGCATCAACAGGCGGCATGATTATGCCACCTATCATGGGCGCTGCGGCATTTATCATGGCGGGCTTTTTGGGGATTTCCTATACCACGATTGTTATTGCTGCCATTATTCCGGCATTGCTCTATTATGCAGCACTGATTATCGCTATTGATCTGGAGGCCAAGAAGCAAGGGTTAAAAGGCATCAACAAAGAAAATATCCCTCAAGTCAAAACAGTACTAAAAGCCCGTGGTTTATTATTATTGCCATTGTTTATCGTAATCGGGACTTTGCTAACCGGGAAAACACCGATTTATGCCGGTTTTCTCGGTATTATCGCAATCATTATCGCAAGTTGGATCACCCCAGATACCTCCGTGCGCATGACACCCAGGAAAATCGCTGATGCATTGAATGAAGCCGCCCGTGGAGCGATTCAAGTCACTGTTGCCTGTGCCGCGATTGGCGTCATTATCTGCGTTGTAACGATGACCGGCATTGGCTCAACCCTCGCTTTCAATATCGTATCCCTCACCGATAATACACTGTGGATGATCCTGCTCGTCGTGATGATAGTCTGCATTGTTCTCAGCATGGGATTGCCTTCGACTGCCTTGTACATTGTTGTTGCCGTAACGGTATCGCCGATATTGATTAAAGCGGGTGTTTTGCCATTAGCTGCCCACTTCTTTGTTTTCTGGTTTGGAGTGCTTTCCAATATTACGCCGCCAGTGGCTCTCGCCAGCTACACCGCTGCCAGTATTGCCCGTTCTGATCCAATGCAGACATCATGGAATGCGGTACGCCTGGCTCTGCCGGGTTTTATCATTCCATTTATTTTGGTGTACAACCCGGTATTATTGATGCAAGGCGATGACTTAAACGCCTTATCTATTAGCTATATGATCCTGACCGCCCTGATCGGTATTTACTCGCTTTCAATTGCCAGTGCTAATTTCTGGATGTGCAAAACCCATTGGTTGGAAAGAATGATCTTCGCGATCGCAGCCATTCTTTTAATTAAACCGGGAACACTGACCGATCTCGTCGGTATAGGATTCATTATTGCTGCTGGCGCTATGCATTTCTTGCGCAATAAATCGGAACATTTAAAAAATAAGAATAATGAGGAACCTCCTAAAAATGTATGACGTGATTATCATTGGTGCCGGATTAGTCGGGCTTGGCACTGCCAATGCCCTGCAAGAACAGCATCCGCACTTGCGCCTGTTGGTGTTGGATAAAGAAAATGGCGTCGCTGCCCATCAAAGCGGGCATAACAGTAATGTTGTTCATTCGGGTATTTATTACACACCCGGCAGTTTGAAAGCCCGGCTGGCAAAGCAGGGAAATCGCTCTATATATGAGTTTTGTCAGAAACACGGATTGTACTACGACCGTTGTGGCAAGGTGATTGTCGCAACGCAACTCAAGGAACTGCCTTTACTGGAAAATATCTATCAGCGCGGATTACAGAATGGCCTTGAGGTCAACCGGCTATCGCAGGCTCAATTGAAAGAGCGCGAGCCTTACGTTAACGGCCTTGAAGCCATATTGGTGCCGGATGCAGGGATCGTGAATTATCCGGAAATTGCTGCAAAACTGGCTGAAATAATTCAATCCAGAGGCGGAGATATCCATTATCAGCAGCAAGTGCAAGGTATTCATGAGCAATCTGATTACGTCGAAATACAGACTCAACAAACCCGCTATCAGGCTAAATGGCTGGTAAATTGTGCCGGATTGCACAGTGACAGAATTGCCAAACTGGCAGGCTATGAAACGGGTATGAAGATCGTCCCCTTTCGTGGTGAATATTATGTACTGGACAGCAGTAAAAACCATCTGGTTAATCACCTGATCTATCCCGTACCCAATCCTGATTTTCCTTTCCTCGGTGTCCATTTTACCCGGATGCACAACGGAAAACGGGATGTCGGCCCGAATGCAGTGTTGGCATTTAAGCGCGAGGGATATCACAAAACAGATTTTAATCCACGGGATTTAGCGGAAGTTCTGACCTATAAAGGATTCTGGAAGATTGCCACACGCTATTTTTGCGAGGGTGTGGCAGAAATGCGCCGTTCGTTTTCGCGCCAGCTTTTTACCGAAAATGCCCGTCAGCTTATCCCTGATTTACAACCGGAAGATATTACATCAGGGCCTGCCGGTGTTCGTGCCCAAGCGCTAACCGCTGACGGGAAGTTGGTGGATGATTTTCATTTTGTGCAAGGCCGCCGTTCACTGCATGTTTGTAATGCGCCTTCTCCAGCGGCTACGGCTTCGATGGAGATTGGCAGGGAGATTGTTGGGCGGTATTTCGGGACGCTTTGATAAAATTACAGTGGTATTATTTGAATGAACCGTTAATAGAAGTGAGCTTATAGCTCACTTCTATTATTATTAATGGATTGTATTCTTCCTAAATATTCACATCATCCAAATGGTCGTTGTATTTAATATATTAGCACCATCTCCATTACCACCATATCCATACCCCTTACTATCACCACCTAACCCTTGATACTCATATGTCTCTCCTTGATACTCAATAATCAATTTCATGCCATAGCCTTCCTGATGATTCTTCCAACACTCACTATTAATAATAGCTACCCTTGCTCCTACAGGAGCATCTGTCTGTGCTCCCAGAGAAGTAGTCTTAGTGATTATATCAACCACACTTTTTTTGCTTGCATTCTTGTCATCACGGTTAAGATAACTAAAATAAGTATCTTTATAGCGACGATTTTTCGCTTGATACTTTAATACCATTGGTGAAAGTAATTCCTTCTCTCCGAAATTTATTTCACTATTTTTAGCTATCATAACCATTACATGATGAGTATTTCCTGCCTCAGTTTCCTGACAAGAGTTATCCCAGTAATTACTCTGAAATACAGCAAATGCCCTAAACTTAACCATAGTTTTAATAGTAAGAGAAGCCCATATTTCATCTGGTCTACGATTCGTTACGAGTATTTCTTCTGACTGTTTTTTCTCCTTAAGTTGTTCGAAACCTGTAGCAATTAATTTTATTCGAAGTTTTTTTCCATAATATTCAGATTTAGCATCAAATAAAGTTCTTTTAAATTTAGTTGAAGAAGATACTTTATAATCTTTACTATCGACTGTTTTTCCAGATTGAGTATCTACTAGCTGTACATTTACACGATATGTTGGTCGATATTTATTTGAATGATCTATGTTCCAATTTATAGATATTTTGTCATCAGTAAAGACTGGTTTCCAATCTCCTGTTGAAGTCATACTTCCTTTACTAGAATATTGGATTGCTCCAAAATTCATATCAGGTTTATCATATAATTCAATATTATAACTCTTATAATCAGAAATATAGTAATCATTTCCATCAATATAATACGTCATTCTTGCTAAACCAGCGGATTTTCTCTTCCAATCTCCGTTACTTAATATTTTTATGACACTTTCATTGCCACTTTCCCAATGTCCTTTTGCATATTGAGGCAATGTAACCATTTGTTTTAATTTTACAGTCCCATTTAAGTGATCTTGTACTGTAGGAAGAAAAGGCATGCCATCTACTCTTCCTTTATTCAACGTATATACAGTGTTAACAGCAGATGGTTTAAACTGCTCAGTTTCTGGCACCTTAATTATTATTGTCGCAGTACCGGGTTTAACTGGTATCAGGTTTCCTTGTTTATCAACTTGTACTACATTATCGTTAGAACTGGAAAATTGAATTAACTTCAATAAATTACTATCAACCACATCCGGATTACCAAACTCAGGTGTGGCTTCGTTATTTATTCCATCATTCCATACTGCAACAATTTGCTCATCTTTACTTTTCAATTGAGGATCAGCCCGTTCTACCGTCAACTGATAACTTGCATCGGCCCTGTTATACTGCCCATTGGTTCCTGTTTGTACCGTAATGGTTGTTTTACCCGCCTTTAGCAACGCTACTTTCCCGGTATCATCTACCGTGGCAACATCTGGGGCGGAACTTGTCCACATCTGGCGTATACCACTTGGTGCATTTTGTACTTTTTGAGAATGCCTATAGTTTTTGGTATAAACAGCCGTCACATCCTTATTATCAAACCGCAGCTTTGGCGTAATCGCACCTACTTTGATTTTCAGTGTGTTCCCTATTTGCTGCCCGTCAACCGTAGCTTTAATATCCTCATATCCTTGAACACCGGAAATCGCCGAGGCGGTATACGTTCCATCACCATTATCTTTGACCGGACCTACATTGAAACCATTTAAATTCCCTGATGGTCTAATTTCAACCATTTTTCCCATAATAGGGTTATCGTATTTATCCAATAGCTTAACAGCCAGTGTGGCTTCCTTCTGTGTACCTGCTGTACCAATCTCTCTTACATCTGTCACAAAAAAGGATTTTTGTAGATCAACAGCCGATGGAGTCACCGTCAGTTCCGGCATATCCTGATGTATACTGCCATCCAAAGAGGCTTCAACGGTGAATTTGCCAGCCCTGACAGGCTTAATACTCAGTTCAGCAATACCCTGTTTATTTGTCTGGCTAGCGGATTTCGGTTTATCTCCCTCAGCATAATCCATGCTTGATGGCAGTCGCCATGAAACCATCATGCCTTCCAACGGATTATTATTTACATCAATCACTTTTACAGAATATGTAACAAGGTTGCCCGCTTTAATTAAACTCGGATTAACAACAGGGGCAGTTATTCTCTTAGATTTTCCATCACCAACAAAGGTCAGAATAGGTTTCTTGGCTAAATTCACTCCACCAACCGATACAGTGAGTTCTGCATCGCCTATTTTCGTTCCCGTAATTGAAATATGATATTCACCGAGACGAGCACTATCTTCAGTAAATTTGGCAGGAATATTAATATTGTGCGGAGAGGTAACCTTAATCGCAGTTGATTGATTCGGTATCAGGTTTTTTGACGTATCGTACAATGTCACGATCAGCGTCGTATTATCACTACCATCAGCAATTACACGATGTGTAGACAATGTGACTTCTGATCTGTTTGCATC
The DNA here is from genome assembly GCF_033949345.1 of Xenorhabdus littoralis. NCBI lineage: Bacteria > Pseudomonadati > Pseudomonadota > Gammaproteobacteria > Enterobacterales > Morganellaceae > Xenorhabdus > Xenorhabdus littoralis. The sequence continues at coordinate 76,641 of NZ_VCDP01000023.1, read as the reverse complement.
CAATTTACCCGCAGTAAATATCATGGCACGCGAATAAGATTTTCCGCCAAGTAAATTGACCGTAACTTTAGCTTCACCCGTTTCTTGACTACTCAATTCAACTTTGGCGGTACCTTTATCATCAGTGAGAACGTTTGTGCGGTTTAATACACCTTTACCTTCAACAGACCAATAGGTAGGAATATCTTTACCTAACGGGTTGCCATTTTCATCTTCCAACTTAATAGAATAAATAACGGTTTCATCAACAGTAACATTGTCTTTACCTTTAAGAACTCCGTTGACACCTTTTTTATTTACAACAAATGGATTTTGCTCATCAGAAGCACGGGGGGTTGCATTATCTGCAACGATCTCTAATTTGACTGATTGATCAATTTTCAGAGAATCAACATTAACGACAATATTAGTATGCCCTACATTTTTGGCTTGAATATTAGCGAAATAGTCTCCCGAATTATTTTTCTGAAATATTGCTGGATTAGGTGTTATACCTAAATCATTTGAGTACTCTAATGCTATATTTCTTATTGCGGATATCAGTGTATTTCCATATATATCTTTAGGTGTAAACGTAACCTGAATTTCTTCCCCTGCAACAGCAATATTTTTTGAGATATGCACTAATGAGTGTGATGTTGAAAGAGAACCAGCAATAAACTTCGCCTGAGTTTGTGCTGTTTTCTCGCCGGTAGCCAATACAGCAGTAACTTGTGCATTTCCTGCCTGTTTACTGGTTAAAGTAATTTCTGCAACACCATTGGCATCGGTTTTACTCAATGTTGAGGACAGATCCCCCAATGAACTTTTCCAGCCAACAACAACATTTGGCAATGCTGTATTGCCATTCTTATCCTGCAATTGAGCTTTAATGATGACATTGTCCTGACCATCCGCTTTGGCAGAAATAAATGGCGGATTATTTGGCGTATTTGCACTCCCCTTTATCATTGTGACAGAGGCGAGTTGCGCAGTCGTTCCATTGGCAACCAAACCTAAGGATTCATCAAAATAGAGTTGCCCAGTGATCCCGACACGAATGTCAACCTCGCCTTCTTTTGTACCTGAAACTGATACCTTATAAACACCCGCCGCCGATTCCTTTTTATCATGGAATGTAATGCTGCTTGCATCACCAGCAATAACCGAATATTTAATTTTGTTATTCTGATTAGGAATTAAATTTCCATACTGATCTTTAAGGATCAGTGTCGCTTCAGCCCTCGCGATTCCATCAGCTATAATTGATTGAGGTGATAAAGTAAAATGACTTTGTTTTTTCATACCAACTGCATCTGCATTCACAAAATCCGGTTGAATAGCAGTAAAAGTTACTGTGAGATTCGCTTTGACTTCATCCATAAATACTGCTTCAACTACGGTATTTCCGGCTTTAGTGCCCGAAATAATCGTACTTGCGTTTCCTTGCTTATCAATAAAACCTGCAACAGGTTTTAATTGATTATCTTTTTCTGAGGAGCGCCAGATAATATTTTTACCGGACAACGGGTTATTATTCTCATCTACAACCGTTGCGGTTACTTTAATGCCATCATGCCTATCTGCTACAGCGTCTTTTTTATCACTGATGAGTCGGACTTTTGCCGTGCGCCAATCCGCCTCCGCATTGATGTTAATGCTTTGAACATCGTCCGAACCATCACCATGAGTAACAGTCACAATGAGCTCACCTGACTTAGTCGAGCGCAATGTTGTTCTGGCTATTCCATTTTCATCTGTAATACTCGTTTGATTAACTACGGCACCCTCTTTGTCAGTAGTCCATGTAACTTCTACACCTTCCAAAACATTACCGTTATCATCAAAAACTTGGGTGCTTAATTCCACACTATCGATACCGTCTGCAATAATATTGCTGGGATTTTCCGGTTTTATTGCAGAAAGTGTTCCTGTGGAGATATCTGCTTTAAATTTAATCGGGGCTGAAGTGCTTGAACTTCTCTCTGAACTTTTATTCGTACTGGCAGTGACTTTTACATCAAAAGCCTGTGTGCTCGTCACTGTAGTAAAGGCAATTCCGTTTTCATCTGTATCAGATTGCAGGCTTCCTAAATTAACAATGCTTTTATCACGGTCTGAATCCCAATAGACAGTTACCGACGTCAATGGATTACCATTTTCATCGACAACGAACGCTTTGACAGTCACAGGTGTTTTGCCATCCGCAAGATATTTTCCCTCCGGATCAGGCTGATTGTTACTATTATCCAGCTCTACTTTTAATACGCTTACTGTCATTTTATGACCGACAAATGTCATTGGAACCTTAGTCTGTACCGCTCCTGTACTGCTGTTGACTGTCGCTATTATTGTTGTTACACCCGATTTTGTACTACTTATCGACGTTTCCGCCACACCTTGTTTATTTGTTTTAACTCTTTCTGAGGTAATATATGCCTGATTATCAGCCTGAAAAATCATCTCGACATCAGGAATTAAATTACCTGATTTATCTATTACTATTGCCTTAATTAAATATTTCGTTTGTCCATCTGCGACAAAAATATCGCCTTTACCTGCAATGGAACCATCCGGATGAATAATTTGTAAATTACCTTCTATGATATGTGCTGTTTTTTCATCCGGAATAAAAATAACATCTACAGAATATTTTTTTTCTCCCAGATTAACCGTAATCGTGGTCGTTCCGGCATTGGTATTAGTCACCGATATGACTAATTGACCATTCATATCTGTAGCTCCGTCCTCCTGTATATCCGCACCATTATTTGCACTGGATTTAACAATATAATCAGGAATTGGATTACCAAATTTATCAGTAACAGTGAGCCTTATCTTGTTAAGTGCGTTACCATCAGCTGATGCATTATTCTGCAAAACGCTTAACTGACCAGATTTTATTTGTGCAGTTTTTTCATTAGCCTTAACGACAATATTTGCTGAAGAGAAAATAATATTTCGCGCTGATGGTGTTATTGTCAACATTTCAGTACGCGTACCCGCTGTCACAATAGCGATATATTTCCCAACATCAACACGCTGGAAAGCTGAAACCTGCGCAGATGGACCTGTTACTGTGGAGGCAGCTCTCTTTGACCTAGCCTGCCGAACCATAGGAGCCTGGGCAAATTCCATGGCAAGCGCGCCCTTGAAAAGAGAAGGCTCAACCGAATTCTCTGTACTCTTGCTCCGGGAAACGATCACCGGAGTAGACTGGTCGTTTGGTGTTTTACGATCGGATTCAACTTTAATGGTGATTTCTTTAGCATCAACATCAACAGGCAAATTTCTTTGGTCTTTGATCTCTAATGTCATTTCCCGGGTGCTTTTGCCATCTGCGGGTAATTCACTTTTTTCCGGATAAAATAAGCTTCGAATTTTATCTATGGCCGCAGAAGAGACGATAACCTGAATATAAGCTCGTGCTGAATGATTACCTTTTTTATCAATAGCAACGGCTGAGATTTGGTAGGTATTACCCGCCTCTTTTCCATATTGATAATCCGGCATCAAGATACGGTAATTATTTTCTCCCTTTTCAATAATCTTACCGCCATTCGCTGTTAATGAAGTAAAGTCCCAATCAATGCGCTCAAGGCCATATTTTGCAGTCACAGCAACTTTTAATGGTTTTTCTTCACCCGAATAACCCTCAATGACTTCATCCAACTGTAATTTAATAACTTGTTTCTTCTGATATTCCAGAACAATATTGTTATTACGTTCAACAAAACCATAACGATTATTGGATAATTTACGTAACTGAGAAATAGCATCAGTTGAAATTTGCTTAAACCACGGGACGCCAATCTGATAGTTAATTTGAAGATTTAATTTTGTATCACTTCTACCCTCTTTACCCTGTCGTTGCTCAGCTCCAATAGTGATAATAGGTACTGGGGTATACGTAATGCCAGCAGTGAATGCATGAGGATTTTTCTGACGGTTATCCTTACCAAATAACGCAACTTCATTGCCATAATATTGTTCGTAGATCAGCTTTGCGCCTAACTGAGGGTACTGCGGTAGATACCCCTCAGCCCGGATATCCCAACCATTGCTAGCTCTCTCACTATAATCTTCCAGATCTGGCGAGTCTTTCCAGTTACTGGTTCTCATATAACCATTTACATTCAACTTCAAATAATCACGCCAATATTCCACTCCCAAACCAATACGGGAATGACGACGTGATAAGTCATAATCAAAGAATGCGTTATTACCGAACATATAATCAGAAGCAAAATGACGCCAACCCAAACCCAAATTAGCTTGGGTTCTGCCATCCGTTCTATGGAGGCTGCTTTGGTTAAAGATAAGATTTTCCTTTTGCTCCCACAAAGGGAAAAGCAGATCAAATTGCGAGTTTTTTAACGAAAAATTCTTATCCGCATTCAGCTGAATGCGGGCGTTCCCAAATTGTTTAAACCATCGCTCTATTTCATTATTCGTTTTACTGACAAGGGTTGACCGGGCAATCTCAATTGCAGAATCAGTGCCCGGATTTTTTTTCAAAAACTCCCCCGTCTGTCTGGCTATATTAGCAAGCTGCTTTTCCTGTTTATTCGACTCATTTTGGCTATCTGTTGTTATTAGCCATTTTTTTTCTGTAGGAGGAAGAGGGCTATTATGCTCTTGGCGACTCGCACTGGCAGTCATAACAGGAGTTAAACTTCCTGCAATGGGAAATAATACTTGTAATACAATGTTAACCCATGCAATACGACGAATAAAACTGCCGTGCTGCACATCTATTTTATTTACATTCTCTCTGTCCATATTTTAAACCACATAGATTGCCTTGTTGAATAAATCATAAAGGACCATTAAAGGGGGCTGAGTTTTTAATCTATCCGTTAGTAAATATCAATAGCCATAAAAAATACGAAAGTAGAAAATAATCCATTACCTTTCCAGTTAAGTAATAACTTTGTGGAAAAATTAATTTATTTACATAATTTAAGACTACTTAGCGCTAACATATGAAAAAATAAATTTAAAAAAACAATAACAACTCATACCAGAGCAAACTGGTTAATATAAAAAGACAAACACCATAAAATCATTCTCATTGCATTCCATTGAAAAGCATTTAAAAAAATAAAACCAACAAAAAACCAATAAAAAACCAATAAAAATCACAAATAATAAATTTATATTTAATGAATAAATGAAATATAATTCACTAAGGAAATAAATCGGAAAGATAAATAATTAATACAAATAAAATAAGAAATTATAATGAAATTCCGGTTATTGAGATAAGTCTGAAAAACATAGGAAGATATCTACTCAATAGATATCAGAATTCAGTACAACGGCTTGATTAACATCAAGCCGCTTATTTCGCCAACATTCAATAATTATCCAATTTATCCAATCGGGCGTAAATCGACCCACAATAACTGACTATCCGCAACCAATGGTTTAATTGTTCCCTCACGAATATCAGGCAGCCACCATGCACCCTGACCAAAAGCCAGCTGGACACAATTAGCACCTGTCATTTCCCAGCGACCTTTTAAAACATAAAGTACGCCACTGTGTGATGTTGGTAGTAAACGCTCATCAGAAACCACAGAAATTTCAGAAGCCCAACATGAACGACGGGTCATGATATTAAAACACTGAACGGAACCATCCAACAATTCAGCGTGTCCCCGGATATCACCCGAAAAATGGAACGGCGCCATTTTTTTTACCAGTTCGTGCTCCAGAAAACCCGGACTGGTCAAGCGGATACCCTTTCCTTTCAATAAGATGATTGTGCGTTCAATATCAGGATACTGCCCCAATACTCCACTTTGATGAATAGTCGTGAAACAAGCCCGCCAGGCGAAATCATCAGAAACTGGCCAGCAAACAATGTCCCTTGTTTCGCCTTTCCCTTCAGACCATTGATCTCTTGGTAACGTTGCATAATCGAAACATTTCATTTTCATGCCACTCCCTCACCACATATATATGCTGTTTACAGCACCAAAAGATGATTAACGTCGGATTGTTGACAGAAACATTCGCAAATAATTCTTCCTACGACAACATCCAGATTGTTGAAGTGTGACTTATTACCCGCATTCCCTTAAAAGGGTATGGCAGATATTTCCCAAATTTTTCATTGCAGAAGCCTGTGTTTCATTCCATTCAAACGAAGTGTTCAAGCGAAAGGCATGGTCAAACTGGGTACTGGTGGAAAACATACTTCCCGGCGCAATACTGATATTTTTAGCCAGAGCCAGTTGATACAGTCGATTGGCATTAAATGGTGGCTCAAATTCCAGCCAAAGAAAATAGCCTCCACGGGCACTGTTCACTTTCACCGATGGGGGAAAATATTCACTTATCGCCCGTAACATCTGACTTTGCCGCTGTTCCAACTGACGCCGCAGCCGCCGGAGATGATTATCATATCCTCCCTGAGCCAGATAATCAGCAATTGCCAACTGTGTCGGGGTACTGGCAGATACCGTACTCATCATCTGTAATTGCTGGATTTTCTTGGCATGTTTTCCTGCCGCTACCCAACCCACTCGATATCCGGGAGCAAGGCATTTTGAAAATGATGAGCAATGCATGAAATTATTTTCTGTATCCCATGCTTTTATTGGTGCAGGAGGCTCTTGTCCGAAATACAGTTCGCCATAAACATCATCTTCAATCAGGGCAATCTGGCTTTGATTCAAGATTTCGACCAATCGCTGTTTATTTTCAGGGGGCATCGTGCTGCATAACGGGTTTTGGAAACGAGACATCAGCCAACATGCTTTGATCGGATATTTCTGTACTATTTCTTCCAACGAATCCAAATCAATGCCTGTATGCGGGTCTGTTTTAATCGCGATAGCTTTCAAGCGCAACCGTTCTATCGCCTGTAACGCACCATAAAAAGCAGGAGATTCAATCACTACCCAATCTCCCGGAGAAGTGACAGATTGCAGGCTGAAACTTAATGATTCCATTGCCCCCGCAGTAATGACTATTTCATCTGGTGAAACATGAATACCGTGGGAAGCATAACGGCGGGATATATTGCGCCGTAATTTTTCATTTCCTGGTGGCAGATTTGCCAGTGAATTATGCGGAACAAAGCGACGGGCAACTGAAGCCAGTATTTTCGACAACTTGGGTTCTGCCAGCAACGAAGGATCGGGAAATGCCGAGCCGAAAGGTATAATTTGTGGATCTTTGCATGCCTGCAAAACATCAAAAATAGAAGCGCTGATCTCAACATTTTCACTTAAATTAAGCCCCTTTCCTCCTTTTGCCGAAGCAAAGGGCTTTAAGCGGGTAGCGACATAATATCCGGATTGAGGACGCGCTACGACCCATCCCTGACTTTCCAGCAATTGGTAAGCTTGCAGCACCGTCATCAAACTCAGTCCTGACGACTTAACCGATTCCCGCAATGACGGTAATCTGTCACCAACTTGCCAAATATCGTCCTCTATTTGTTGGCGGATCATGCCAGCCAATTGTTCGTAACGTGTCATATGCCAGGCCTTTGTTGAAATTGTTATAGTTAATGACAAGAAAATTTCAATTATTATACCTTGTATTTACAGAAACAAAAATCATTCTATGATTAAAATAAACCCGCTCATTTCAAAAAATCTTCATAAGTTTATGCTTAGTATTCATTAAGAAATTTTTTAATACGATTAAGAATACCTTTATCATTTGTATAAACTAATTCGATATGATGCCCTTGAACTCTATTCATTAATTTTCTTGCATATCTAAGCTCTGAATGAGCAATCGCAGACCTGTAATCAAGAGAACCAATATCTTTGTAATCACAGTTACGCCAATTATGATGGAGTTTTTCTTCATCAATATTAGACTTTTCATTATATTTTTTAAAACGATTATCATCTTCCATATAAAATACTAATCCCTTAACAGGTGAGTTCGGATCTCCGGCTTGTTGTTCAACCCAGTCAATTGCCAGTTTTGATATTTTTCTCCAATAGGATTTTATAAAAGTCCGGGTAATTAATTCCCCATGATATTTTTTTTCGTAACTGTCGTAGTTATCATAATTTGGCCCAAGATTGTCAACTTCATTTCTGAGTTTTAAAAGATTTGAAATTCCATCTCTATCACTTTTGAGATATTGTTCGAAAACATTATTAGTATAATCTTTTTCTTTAATTGTATTAATGAAGTTTTCATATGTTAGTGAAGATCCAGCATGAAATCTTCCAGTTTTTAACGTTCTCTCTTCACTGATTCTTTTCTTTACATAATGAAAAGGAATGTTTTTTGCCAAAAAACCCGCTTGCAAATTACCATACGACTTTTCATTACCAAATTTATCTTTATTACCTTTCCTTCTGATAAAAGTATCATGAAATGAAATATTACATAATCCCGTATTTAAAAACCTACTCCAACTACTCAATAAATAATGAACAACATCAGGACTCATTAAATTCATAAGCATTTTTTCTTGCTCAGAAGAAATAGAATGAAAATTTTCCTCTTGATTATGATTAATACGCCACATGGAAACATAAAAATCTTTTTGCGCTTTTAACAGATTATCGGCGTATAGAATGCTTGGTGGTTCATTTTTATTTTGTATAAAAGTGTTCATGACATTCAAAAAATCACTTGAAGAGCACTGCATTCCTAATGCTGAACACAATATATCTATAGTTAGATATACATTATCATCTCCGACTCTTCTTTTATTATATGATTTTTCTAAATAACGTTCGCGGGGACTATCAAGACCAAAAACCAACATAATTTTCTAAATAACGTTCGCGGGGACTATCAAGACCAAAAACCAACATAATATTCTTCTTCATAGTAATACCCTAAATTTATCTTTAATAATTCTTGATAATCCAGTTTACTCTGCAATTACTCTCTATAATTAATCGAACAACTGTTATATATAATAAACATAAAATTGTAACTATTATAGTTGGGGAACTCTGTGTTTTACTTGCCCGTATCTTCTCACTTCGTTTATCCATATACCCAATAGATTTCAAGAAGAGGTCAACTATGTTCGGGTTAAATGCCCTTGAACTTGCAAGGATTCAATTTGCATTTACGGTTTCTTTCCACATCATCTTCCCGGCCATTACGATCGGTTTGGCCAGCTTTCTGGCTGTACTGGAAGGCTTATGGCTTAAAACACGCAATACAGACTACAAAACACTGTACCACTTCTGGTCGAAAATTTTCGCAATTAATTTCGGCATGGGAGTCGTTTCTGGTTTGGTGATGGCCTATCAGTTTGGTACCAACTGGAGCTTTTTTTCTGATTTTGCCGGTACTATTACAGGCCCTCTGCTGGTTTATGAGGTACTGACAGCATTTTTCCTTGAAGCCGGATTTTTAGGTGTCATGCTGTTTGGCTGGAGTCGGGTTGGTGAGAAACTGCACTTTTTTGCTACCTGCATGGTAGCTCTCGGCACCATTCTTTCTACTTTCTGGATATTGGCTTCCAATAGCTGGATGCAGACACCACAAGGCTATGAAATTATCAATAATCAGGTGGTTCCTGTTGATTGGCTGGCTGTCATTTTCAATCCTTCCTTTCCTTATCGCCTGCTACATATGGGAACTGCTGCATTCCTCGCCTCGGCATTTTTTATTGCTGCTTCTGCTGCTTGGCATCTGTTGAAAAATAATGATTCATCAGCCATGCGTAAAATGTTCTCAATGGCGATGTGGATGATTTTAATCATTGCTCCGTTACAAGCTCTGATTGGCGATATGCACGGACTCAATACGCTGAAGCATCAACCGGCTAAAGTTGCCGCAATGGAAGGTCATTGGGAAAACCACTCAGGTGAGGCCACGCCGTTGATTTTATTCGGCATTCCTAATCAAGCAGCGGAAGAAACACGTTACGCCGTCAAAATTCCCTATCTTGCCAGTCTGATCCTGACACACAGTCTGGATAAGCAAGTTCCGGCATTGAAAGAGTTTGCAGCAGAGGATCGCCCTAATGTCTTTATGGTGTTCTGGTCATTCCGGGTCATGGTAGGACTGGGGATTCTGATGATTGTTGCCGGAATTTGGGGACTGTGGCTCCGTCATAAAAAACGCCTGTACGAAAACCGATTTTTCCTCCGTTTTATGCTCTTCATGGCGCCATCGGGTCTTATCGCAATTCTGGCTGGCTGGTTTACCACGGAAATTGGGCGCCAGCCGTGGGTCGTTTATGGCCTGATGCGCACCAAAGATGCCGTCTCAGCACATGGTGAAATCCACATGAGTATTAGCCTTCTGCTGTTTTTTGTTGTTTATACAGCCGTTTTCGGCATCGGTTACGCCTATATGATAAAGCTTATCCGTAAAGGCATCTCTCAAGCCCCAAATAAGGAGGCAGCTGATGGGTATTGATCTTCCCCTCATTTGGTTTGTGATCATCATATTCAGCACCATGATGTATATCGTGATGGATGGTTTTGATCTCGGCATCGGCATTTTGTATCCGGCGATTAAAGGACAATCTGATCGTGATCTGATGATGAATACTGTAGCTCCCGTTTGGGATGGCAATGAAACTTGGCTGGTGCTGGGAGGTGCAGGGTTATTTGGTGCCTTCCCGCTGGCTTATGCCATCATTTTAGATGCGCTGGCAATTCCGCTAACCATTATGTTATTAGGCTTGATATTTCGTGGTGTAGCTTTTGAATTTCGTTTCAAAGCCACACCGAAACATCAACATCTTTGGGATAAGGCATTCATTGTCGGTTCAATTCTTGCCACGTTTATGCAAGGTACGGTCGTTGGCGCTGTTATTACAGGTTTCCCTGTCGAAAATCGTGTCTATACCGGCAGTTATTTTGATTGGCTGGCACCTTTTCCGCTATTTTGTGGCTTTGGTCTTGTTATTGCTTATGCCTTATTGGGATGTGGCTGGCTGGTCATGAAAACCGAAAACCACCTGCAACAGCAAATGTATCGTCTCTTACGTCCCCTGACTCTGCTGTTGCTAACAATCATTGCCATTATCAGCATTTGGACACCGTTCACTCATTCAACGATTGCTGAGCGTTGGTTCAGCCTGCCCAATCTGTTTTTCTTCATGCCTGTCCCATTGTTGGTACTGTGGTCAGGCTGGCGACTATTGAAAGCCAAACAAAACTCAAGCCATTACACCCCATTTTTAGCTGCCCTATTACTGATTTTCATGGGCTTCAGTGGATTGGGGATCAGCATTTGGCCGAACATCATTCCTCCCTTGATTAGCTATGAAGAGGCCGCGTCTCCTCCTCAATCATTAGGCTTTATGTTGGTTGGTGCCCTGTTCATTATTCCGATTATCTTGACTTATACCTTTTGGAGTTATTATGTCTTCCGAGGAAAAATCACTCATGAACAAGGCTATCACTGAAAAAAAACCGCAACAGCCCTCTCTATGGAAACGCTTGGGCTGGATGGTAACAATTTGGTTTTGTAGTGTATTGGCCTTATACGCCGTATCTACCCTGTTTCGCGTCTTAATGACAACGGCAGGTATGAAAATCAGATGATAACTAACCTTTTTTAATTAATTGAGCTAAGGTTTTGATCAGGACAACAAGAGGATTGTTTAACTGATGAAAACCTTCTCTGACAATCCAGTGACGGCAACAGGCTGGTTGTGTGGTACGGCTATCGCTATCAATTTGCTTGTGCTTCTGTTTCTGGGATTCAATACTCCACTCACGTTGATTGAAAAATTGTGGGCTATTTTTAATGTGTTGAGTACCGTCTGTTTATTTATTTTTCTGCATAAAGCAAGAATCATCTACCTGCGCATGACGTTGTTTCCCACCAAAGAGCAGAAAAAAATAGCGCTCCTGAAGCGGGAGAAGCAACAGTTAAGTTTTCTCATATCCATTTATTCTCAACTCAATTTTAATACGTCACTATCTGATAATTTCTATATGACTTTTTATCGACTTAATCAGCTGATTCCTTTTAATGAAGTCAGGATCACGCTTTATCATCCACAACGAAAATATCATTTTGAATTTCCGGATAATGATTTGGAGATCCATCTTCCACGGATACAAAAATGGGATTTATATGATAAACAGACTTTTCACGGTGTAGTCCAAATCATGATCCATAAGGATAATCCCCTGTCTTCTAATGAACGCAACTTGATTCAATCTGTTGCTGACGCATTGGCAAAACATCTATCCATCAAGAAAGTTTTACGCCAGCAAATTAAACAGAGCATCAGCGATGACCGAAAAGCCATTTCCAGAGAACTGCATGATACGGTTGCACAATCATTTCTTTTCTTAAAAATCCAGATTAATAGCCTACATTTCCGCACTGATAAATTTTCCAGACAAGGGTTAATCTCTTTAAGGATGATCAAGGAAGAACTGGATATTGCAGGTCAGCAATTCAGACAAATTCTGGCTTCATTACGCACAGAAAAAAGCCATCATGATTTACATGAATCATTGAAAGCCTTAATCAAAGAATTCAACCATCGGCTGGGATTCAATATTGAATTTCATTACCGAATCACTCATCAGATTATTTCTATTGGTCAAGGGCGACATCTTGTGCAGATTATTCGGGAAGCCTTGAACAACTGCTATAAACATGCATCCGCAAGCTGGATCAGCATTCGCATTTATCCTGTCGGAAAAAAAATCATTACAGTTATTAGCGATAATGGCCGTGGAATGCCTCAATCACTGGTAGAGCGGGAACAATTTGGATTGGCAATTATGCGGGAACGGGTATCCTTAATTTCAGGAAAAATAAAAATCAAAAAACGCAAAAAAAGTGGTACGGAGATTGAAGTTCAATTCCCGGCACAAGGGGACAGAGGTCATCACGTTAAAAATTAAGAGTTATACTCATTTTTGATATAAAATAAATATAACTCTTATATATTGAATTTTTTATATTAACCTCCAAATTATTATATTTCCCGATTTATAGGATAATGCCACTCATTTACTTCGTTCATTACGGTGTTGCGCTTAATATGTGAATCCAAGAAATACATAAAATAATATGATGATTTATAATTGAGCTTGAGGTATTTCGCGTAGGATAATCAGCAAAGCAAAATAATGCTCCCAGTTAACTCTGTAACCGGGAGCGTCTATTCGTGTTTCTATCAACTATAAGCCATCAGTGCTTTCTGACATAACTTGGAACGGACGCAATCTTGTTGAGAAAAATGAATCACACTGATCAATTCATCATCAGAAAATCGCGCCAATACATCCACCAGCCCTGATTTCGCACTCTCCGGTAAATCACACTGACTAATATCACCATTAACAATCACTGTTACGTTTTCACCCAGCCGGGTTAGAAACATTTTCATTTGATTGATAGTGACATTTTGTGCTTCGTCGAGGATAACAAACGCATTTTCAAACGTTCTTCCCCGCATGTATGCAAAAGGTGCAATCTCTACTTTACCGATCTCAGGGCGTAAGCTGTATTGTAAGAATGAAGCTCCCATACGTTTTAATAGTACGTCATAAACAGGACGGAAATAAGGAGCAAACTTCTCGGCCATATCCCCCGGAAGAAAACCGAGATCTTCTTCAGCCTGCAATACCGGACGGGTCACAATAATTTTATCAACCTCTTTAGAGATTAATGCATCTGCCGCCATTCCTGCACTAATGTACGTCTTACCACATCCGGCTTCACCATTTGCGATAATCAATTGTTTATTATTGATCGCCAGCATATAGCGGTATTGAGCTTCAGTTCGAGGCAATATATCTGAAGTATCCCTGTTCTCACGCGCCATTCCTATAGCGTCTATGCCTCCAATCTGTACCAATGAAGTGACATTATCATCGTGGCGATAACGTGATTGCCTCATGTCTTGCTTTAACATTCTTCTGACTTCACGGCGAGATTTGGTCACTGTTTTCTGTCTACCCATAGTCGCACACCTTATCGTTAATTTCACATTTACGGTGTTCTATCATCGATAGAATAACTGAGTTATATACCCATCATCTTTCAGATTGCATCCTGAAAACCATTGGATATATATCGAACAGGTAGGAGCTCCCTTTTAAGCTCATAATTGGCCCATAAAAAAACCGGCACCAAGACCAACACCTTTTATTGGTGAAATTGATCTCAAGTGCCGGTTCTTAACCGAGAATGCAGTTTCAGTATCTATCATTAGCATTCCTCACATCTTTCCGCTTTGATTGGTATAATTTAGCGGCTTATGATGTCAGTATAATGACAGTTTTTTGTTTGTGACAAGATTAAGCATTAAATTTTACTGAAACGTTTTTTAACTTTTTTTAACTTTTTTAATTTTTACTGATAATGCTCAATGCAATTATCACGAAAAACCAACAAGGCTGCCTTCTCGATTATTGCTTACAATTACCCGCCAGATGATATCCTTCCTTTTTGGCTTCAGCTTCTGAGCGAAAATAAATTGCGTTTTTATCTGCCACCGTCTTATAACCAGAACAATGTGAAAAATGATAAATCTGACTATTTTTATTCCCTTTAATTCTCTCATTATGCGCTGTTTTTGACGCGCTTCTTTGATTTACTCTCTGATTATTTCCGGCTTGTAGATTATTCTGCTTTGGCGTAGCACTTTGTGCCGATAATCCCTGACCTGAGTTTTTGTGCCCCAATTCCCATTTCTTGCTGCCAGTCACAAATGGATTATGATGCCCCATTATCCGTGCGATTCGGTTATCTCTTTTACGCTCCCATTCATCAACCGGATATTGACGATCCCATGCCATCATTAATTGTTGTTGCTGACGTGACATAGCCAGATCATAGCGGTCATGCATATAAAAGTAGACTCTGGCAACCATTCCTTTCACTCTATTGCGCGGTTCGAAAAGACGCGATTTAAAATCCACCTTACTACTACATGCGCCGTACATATTAGGTGTATTTCTGGCAACCATTCCGTAACCGAAATTACTGCGATCACCATTAACCTCACCAATCGAAGGGGCCAGATTATGCATATCCGATTCAATCTTGCGGAATACCGGATCAGTATCAACGCAATTTTTTCTTCCACCCTTCTGCCAGCATTGACGCTGGTGCCCAAATACCCAAGCCGGAACCATATGTTCCCATTCAATGCGTTCTGCCCTTGTTTGCTGCGATCTGACCTGATAACCACAAGAGGCTAAATCAACTCGCCCACCACTTTTTCCAACCCATTGCCAGTCACACCCGCAATACAATGTACCTATGCCTGATTTTGTTTGCCCTTCATAGACATTTTTTTTTGACTCAACTTTTGCTTGTTCAAAATTTGTTGGTGCACTCCATGCATTAAAAGATACAGTGATTAAAACTAAAAAATATTTTGCCCACAAACCAATCTTACTATTCAAAATGATACCCATTTACTTTTTGTACAAATTCCAGTTATTATCCTGCCTGACAAAGCAATAAAATGAAATAACGAATATTACTCGTTAAGTTTTTCTTAATGATAATTAAGAAACCAATTCATTATTTTGATTAATTAATATTAACACAACTTAATTTATTTTAAGCCTCTTTTTATTCAGACTTCACAAGCCAAAACATCACGTTTATTAAACTATTAAGCCCTGATTATTTGGATAACATTAAATCAGATTCAAAACATTAACTGAATTTATTTAAACAAATGAGTATTAGCGCTAAAATTGAACAACTTGAGCAAGAATTGCTGGAAGTTGTAAAGAAATATTCAGGAGATGAAGAAGTGACTGTTATTACCACTAACAATTCAGAACACAACTTACAGATCCAAGTTATTATCGCTGGGAAAAAACAGTTAGATATTACTCTGAATTCGTTTTCTGATTAACCTAACTTTTTTCTCTCACTTACGCCAATAACTAAAACGAACCATTATCCAATAATGGATAATGGTTCTTGGTAAATTCATCTTGCAAGTTACTGCTTTGTTGGCTGAAACTCGAAATTCATTGGATATATAGAATCCGTTATCTTACAACCAAAACGGATATATTAGCATACCCCACAATGCCCGATGCATTTGACCCCAATAAATGGGTTGAAATATCAGGCCGACGTGACCCGACAATAATCAAATCTGCTTCAACTTCACGGGCAGTCGACAGCACTTTGTCTCGTGGTGAACCGAAAGCAACAGAGAACGATATTCTATCTTCAGGCAGATCAATTTTTTCTACGACTTTTTTGAGTTCCTCTTCAGAATTTGCAATCGCTTTTTTAGCAAAAGCACTCAATAAATCATAGTGATAACTATAACTTACTGAAAATCTTGATATATCTGGCACTGCGTGAAACAGGTGAACCTTTGCATTAGATATTTTTGCCAAATATTCAGCATGTTTAATTGCATTATCCGTTAATGGATCTTCTGAAATATCGATTGGAACTAAAATCGTGTTATACATACATACTCCCCTGTAATCGGATATATACCAGACATCTTTCAGGCTGCTGCTTTGTTGGTTGCTTACTCACTGCGCTGCAACTTGAAATCTGTTGGGTACAACTGCTAGTTAGTTATTGGATATCAACCGTAAATCCACCACAAAAAATCTATTACAATCATCAGGCCATCATTTTCCAATGGAAATAATTATCGTACTACTAATACGGATGTTTTTGCGTATCTGACAACTCCCGCAGAGTTAGACCCTAACAGATGAGTGGTGATATTAGGTCGTCTGGAACCAATAACAATCAAATCAGCCTCAATTTCATCCGCCATAGAAGTGATTTCGTCTCTTGGTGAACCAAATGCAATCGAATAGGAGATATGATCATTCGGCAGGTCAACGGAATCAGCCAGCACTTTCAAGTCTTTTTCCGCTTTGATCGTCGCCTTATCTTTGATTTCCATATAGCCTAATGCATAAGCATTAATAATCGCGGATGAAATAGGCAATACATGTAAAAAATGTAATTTAGCGCCTGTTTCTCTGGCAATTTTAAGCGCGCAGTCAACTGCTTTGTTGGTTAGATCTTCTTCTGAAATATCTACTGGTACTAAAATAGTTTTGTACATATGCACGTTCCTATCACTGAAATACCCAGTTATCCTGATTTCTCCAGTATATTGAAATTCAGGCAACTTACTGTGAGTTATCTAACACCTATACCCAATGAGTTTCGAGTTGCAGCCTGGAAAGCAGAGGGTACAAACATGTTAGCTCCTATTCTGGTCCATAGATAGGCACTGACCGGATAAACTCATAAACAATTCCGCAATCGTTGCGCTCATAAAATTCGGAGACTTTGCTTTTATCAGGGTCTGGCTTCAAATGACCACCAACGCGGGCACGATGATTGATATGAATGTGAAACCGGACGAAGTAATAAAAAGTAAAAAAGGGGCTGGAATTCCAGCCCCTTTTGATACTCCGGATAGAACGGAAGTCAATCTTTTTTATCTAAGGGAAAAGCTACCGGATGTTTGGTGTTGTAGTTAAAGGTATACATTGCCGTGATGATCATCATGACAATCAGCGTCCACATGACTTCTTTTGAACCTGTTCCCAACACCGCCCAGATACAATAAATAAAGGCAACAAAGGTGATGGCGATATATTTTGTTTTGCCTTGTCCGAAATGCCCGTGACCAATCAGCAATAAAGCCGCACAGGTATATAAATAAGGAATCAGGGTAAAAATAACAGAGACAGAAGACACCAGACCAAACTCTTTCGCGGCATTCGGGGATATGCTGCTGAGCTGGAAAATCGTCATCAGAACACCAAGGATCAACAGGCCGGCAACCGGCGTTCCTGCTTTATTCACTTTGGCAAAAATTGACGGGAATAATCCATCATCTGCGGCAGCTTTAGCCGTCTGTCCGGCCAGTAATGTCCAGCCGCCCAGCGATCCCAGACATCCCGCCGCAGCACAAAAAGCGACCACCGCACCTGCGGTATCTCCCAGTGCCAATCTGGCCGCATCGCCAAAAGGCGAAGAAGAAATTTTCAGGGCTGCATTGGGGATCATGCCCATAATTACGCTACTGGACAGGACATAACAGACCGCCGCGATAAGCACACCACCAATGGTCGCAATCGGCACATTACGTTTGGGATTTTTAACTACGCCAGCAGCGACCGAAGCACTTTCAACACCAATAAAAGACCACAACGTCACATTCAAAATACTTTGAATAGCCCCGAATGTATTCAATCCACTCACGTTCCAGGCATCCATGTAGGTTTTTCCGCTGAACCAGAACCAACCGAATACGGCTGTCGCCACAATCGGGATCAGTGCCAGTGTCGTTGCCACAGCCTGTACCCGGGTAATGACATTCGGCCCGATGATGTTCAGAAAAACGAATAGCCACAAAATAGCTGTACAGGTAATAGTTAAAATTATTGGGTCTTCCAACACCGGGAAAAAATAGCTCAGGTAGCCGACACCAATGACAACCATCGCAATATTGCCAATCCAACATGCCATCCAGTAAAGTACGTTGGTCTGATAGCCCAGAAAGGGCCCAAAGGCCCGTCTTGCATAAGCGTAAGAGCCTCCGGGGCTGTCATCCAGTGATGACATTTTGGCATATACGATAGACAGCCCCACGGCTCCGATAATCGTCACCAGCCAGCCCAGAATGGCAATACCTCCGGTCGAAGCCAGACTGGCGGGCAGCAGGAAAACCCCCGACCCCATGATGTTACCCGCAACCATTAGTGTAACGGGGATCAATCCGACTTTTTTCATCTCTGAAACTGTAGCCATAATTTATCTTCCCATTTTCACTTTTTTATACACATAACATGATAAATGCCGTTGATAATCTCCGTACCTTCCGTTTCGTGCTCAAAACCGGGGAATTCATGATCCCATTTTTGCAGTGCATGCAGATACCCGATCTGGGGACTCGTTTTATCGCCGAAGTTTTCTCCTGAAAGTAACATCGGAATACCGGGTGGATACGGAATAATTGAATTCGCTGCAATGCGATGAGGAAGATGTTCAAGTGCCACCATTTCCACATTGTTAGCCACAATTGCTTGATAGGCGGCGCGTGGTGTCATCGCCATCTCAGGCAGACCCGCATAGGCCTGATTCAACTTTTCGCCCGGATTATTCTTCCGTAAATAATCGAACATTTTATCGCCCAGATCTTTCAGTCCTGAGTGACCGTATATTTCTGGATGCTGAGTCACTAAATCCGGCAAAATCTTACTCAATGGGGTATTAGCATCATAATGGTGTTTGAACGACAGTAAGGTGTTGAGCAATGTCCCCCATTTCCCTTTCGTAATGCCCATTGAAAACAGGAACATAATTTGGAAATCTGTTGTACGGGTGGGAACGATACCGTGCTGGCCCAACCATGCCGTTACCAACGCTGCCGGTACTCCCTGTTTCTCTAATTTGCCGTTTGCTCCCATACCCGGAGCCAGTATGCTGACTTTTATCGGATCGAGCATACTCCAGTTTTCAGGCAAATCTTCGAATCCGTGCCAACTGTCTCCCGGACGCATGACCCAACAACTTTGCTCTTTCGTCAGCAATTCTCTTGGGGCATCTTCAAAAGCAACTTTCTTGCCCGTTGCAGGATCGGTGACTTGCTCCTGATTCCACGGTTTAAAGAACCAACTTCCCTCTTTGCCAAAATTCCGATGCAAACGCGCCAGTGCCTGACGAAAATCAACCGCTTCTTCAATCACTTCCTGAGTCAGGGAATAGCCACTATTGCCATCCATCATCGAAACCGCAATATCGTTTGAGGCACAAATCGCATAAAGCGGAGAGGTTGTCGCATGCATCATGTAGGCTTGATTAAATCTTGAAAAGTCCACCGGATTACGTCCGTCACGCACATGAATAAAAGAGGCTTGTGATAACGCATTCAGTAACTTGTGAGATGAGTGAGTGGCAAAGACTGTCGGTCCGGAATGCTGTTTAGGCTCTCCGCGCATCGCATAATGGTCATGATACATCGGATTAAAACGCGCATACCCGTACCATGCTTCATCAAAATGAATCCTATCGACACTTTTATCCAGCAATTCCTGTACATGTTTAGCGTTATAGCAAACACCATCATAGGTGCAGTTTGTCACTACACTATAGGCGGGTTTATGGTTCGCCATCCCTTTAGTCAACGGGTTTTGTTTCAACTTTTTCTGTAGCGTCTTGGCCTGCATTTCTTGCGGATAGATAGGGCCGATGATGCCATAACGGTTACGGCTCGGCAGCATATAGACAGGTTTCGCGCCAGTCAGGATCAGACCCTGTTCAATAGATTTATGGCAATTCCGGTCAATGATGACGACATCATCTTCGGTCATGCAAGCCTGCATAATCGTCCGGTTAGACCCTGATGTTCCTACTACAACCGAATAAGAATGATCTGCGCCAAATACTCGTGCCGCATTCCTTTCACTTTCACCAAATGCACCGGAGTGATCCAATAATGAACCCAATGAGGCTCTTTCAATCCCCATATCGGTACGGAAGAGATTTTCCCCATAATAATCATGATACAAGCGACCAACGGGAGTTTTATTAAACCCCACTCCCCCTTGATGTCCCGGTGCAGCCCAGGAATATTCGTAGGTTTTACTGTATTTCATCAAAGCCGACATTAAAGGCGGTAACAGCTGTTGACGATAACGGTGTATTGCAGCAATAGCACGGCCTGCAATAAAATCTGCCGAATCTTCCAGTATCCAGGCAAATTCCGACAACTGTTCTAACAATTCATGATTCAGCAGAAATACTGTTTTTTCTCGATCACTTAATAGAAAGACGGGAACATTTTCCTGTCGCTCAAATAACTTATTCAACAATCGCTGTACACTCAGATATAAATCATCATCCATCAGCGCACAGCTGACCATTAAGCAGTCGAACGGTTCATTAGATGAAACTATCGTATAGCTATCAGCAAGAGAATCCGCAATAACAACATCAACGTCTTTCTCGATTAGTTTATCCGCCAATCTTTGCACCGCATTTTCGATATAGTGGCTATGATATCGTGAACCCACTTCGTTTTTTGCTATCAATACTTTCATGACATTTTCCTTACACTATTTCTACTTAAACTGAACAGGCTCTGCTTGAACCGATAAGGCAAATTTAGCGTTATTTGGCAATGGACATCGAATGCCGGACACAAATGTCAGTAACACCATCATCAATAACACAGTCATACTAGGTAACTATTTGTTAAAATATAATTTTTCTATTTAAAATTACATTAATTAATATAGTGTCTATTTCGGATTGTGCAATTTATGCTGTAAACCCTTTAACCTTGAAGAAGCGATGAAACTGGTGAGTAAATCGATAGGTATTTATAATCGGTATAGACCCCGCTTAGCCCAGCGCCAAACCAATCGGCATCACCGCCGTGTTTATCTTATCGTTTCCGTAAAAATGGCTTTCTTCCCTGCTGGTCCTGAGGTGGCAAAGCGTTATCCAATAAGTAATGCTGCATGTTTAATTAGCCACATTTTGTGGCCTGCAACTATCTGAATGACAGTGGATGCATGGTTTATAGAGATAAAAACGAATATATAAACAGCGCCAGAAATAAGATAAAAACAAACCGTTTCACATTATGATATAAAACGGTGTGTATATCCAATCCTCTGGTTCTATTATTCTACCACTTTGTGGCTCTATAATTTTAACTTTTAAATCATGGTTGATATATATATTAACAGCATGTGCTCTTTTTTCTAAAAAACCGAATATCACTCCGATTGCATACCCAAAACTCTCATTATTTGAATAGGCTTCTTTGGAAGCTTGTGCTTTGTATACAAAACTAAAGTCATCACAATCAAAAGATTTACTTCTATATTCGAAATTTTTCAACCCTGAGTCTTCATATATTTTTTTTACTTTTTCATCTGAAACTAATTTGTAGAATGGGTCAAGGATCTTAAATGTCAATAACTTTAATTTGATATCCGGCCAGTGTTTTTGAATTAAGGGTTTTATAAGTCTTTCCTTAATAAAATCAGCATGCAGAGTAAATAAGCTGTATTTCTTATGATTTGCGGTTAGCAATGCGTATGATTCATCATGGGAATGACTGAACAAAAACATTTCTGTTCCCTGATTATTCCAAACGAGCCTGTATTGCTTTATTCCATTTTCTGTTTTTACATACTCTTTGTTGAATGATATTCGCCTATCATCCATGTTGGGATTACGCGTATGCCAGTATACATCAGTTGAAGCGATATCTGTAGAATTGTCATAGGCATACATAGCGTATTTCTTATCATTGTATTCACCTATTATTTTTATTGAGTTTTCCGGAATTTTCTTATCCCGCAGTTGTAGTACGATAAAGGTTGAAGAATAATCTTCCGAACCCATATAAGCAGATTTTTCATCATCTTCAAAATGACCATCCCCATAATCATTACCATTGATGCAAAGTGTACGTCCATGTGTGTCTTTAATGAAATAATAAGCGTGAGGGGATGTATCGTCTTCTGTATCATCGTCAGGAAACTCAGGGTCATCCATCAAGGTAACATAAGGCTCATTTGGGGAAAGAAAAATCGAACCCTTACCATGATAAATATTTTTTTCTTCTGGAAGAATTGATTTATCTGAATCGAATACGTTATGTATTCCAATGGTTTTATCTTTCTTTTCCATAATAGAGTACCTTATTGTTATATTAAATATTTTTGTGTAATTTTTAAGTGGCTGTGCATGATTTTTACTATTTACTATTTACTAATTAATGGAAACAGTGGAAACAGTGGAAACATAATCAGTCAATAACCGAGGTTATGATGTCATATATTTATAATGATAGACTAAAACTATAAACTTTATAGATTAAATGGTTATATGAGAAATATTTAATGAGCAGAAAAATGACTGACAGTCCGCAGCATCATTGCTATTGATCGCCACCGGACTTTGTTGGCTGTACTCACACCCCAGTCACATAGTTCGCTATGCAATCTGACTATGTAACTGGGATTAATGAATACACCGTAATCTTTACTGACTTTTCACCCTATTATTTTCTGTCAACAATGTGTGGTTCACGGCATATTTCACCTGCCATGCTTTAGGGTTGATCAAATAATGTTGCCGGAAACGTTTAGAAAAATGGCTTGGGCTGGAATAACCCACAGCGGTCGAAACCTCAATGACACTCATTCCTTTTTTCAATAATTCTTCTGCCGTGGTCATACGCACGTTTTCCAGATATTGATGAAAAGTACGGAAAACAACGGCGCGAAATCCCTCTTTTAATTTTCGTTCATTCAAACCGACTGCTTTTGATAACGATTTTATTGTCCAAGGATAATGATAGTCGCTATTAATTATTTTTATTGCGTTGTAAACAGCACGGCGTTGCAAACCATTAATCGCATTATATTGGCAATCATAAATCTGAGCTGTTATACAAGCGAGTATTTCCAATGCTTTTGCTTTTAAATAGATCTTTCTGACACTACCATTTAATTGACATTCTTCTATTTGATTAACTATCTGCATAAATGGTGGATAAATAGGACGCGCCATCATTAAGACATCACTGTAGCTGACATTTTTTTCAAAACCCGCCGTTAGCTGAGTAAAAGATGGCAACTCCTGAGCTTCAATTTCATTCAGTGAAAAACGGATATCGAGAATATGCCATGTTCCGCTGCCAAAGAAATTCATGCCGCGAGTCATCTTAGGCGAATAAAAAAATATCATTGTTCCCGGATTAATATCTAAAACATCGCCATCTTCAATTGCCATTTTTCCTTTTCCACTCAAAATAAAAGCAATTGATACTGTCGGCGGGCCTTCACGATGTTCTGTGAAATCTTTGTTAAGCTCAAAATACATCCGATTCATATGAATTCCGTCAGATAATTCCTCTGTGAGCAATGAAGGGATTGTATCATTTTTCTCCATTGATGAATTCGCATAGTTGCAATGGCCAGCAGTGAAAACTCCCAATTTCTCGCTATAGATCGTCTTCATGAGATCCCCTGTAAAATTAGCATCAGATACCATTTAAAAAGCTATTTTTACAAAAAAACAGCAAATTGTGCATATCAAGGACGTTATTCTTTTAATTTATATAGATAGTTAATGTAAATATAACGCAATTTATCATTAATGATAATCATTATCAATAGTGCGCATTGCGCTACTTTTGTCCCTATCCCGTTAGCGCTTCTTTTCTACTCCCGTTAGTCTCCCTGCTACGTTTGAAGGAACCTTAACGAGTACTTATATGAAAAAAAAATATGCTAAAGCGTCTGTCCTATGTTGCCTGATTTCGCCTGTTGCGTGGGCGGAACATTCGCCTGAAACGACAGAAGATGTCTTGATTGTGACAGCTAATAAACAAAAAGAAGAATTAAATAAAGTTAACGGCAGCATTTTGGTTAAAACCGGCGAAGAACTTGAACAAGCGGGTATTACCCAAGTGCAGGATCTTGAGCGGGCTTTTCCCGGATTACAAATCCGTTCGCGCGGTAATCGAACCTATTCAGCAACCACCATTCGCGGTATCAGTTCACCCGATTACTATTCTCCTTCCATTCAGATTTATGTTGATGGTGTTCCTCAGGATCACCAATTTCTGACGCAAGAATTAATCAATGTAGAACGCGTAGAATTATTGCGTGGCCCTCAGGGCACTTTGTATGGCGGAAATGCCCAGGCGGGGGTTATCAATATCATCACTCGTTCGCCAAAAGAAGGCCCCTGGCTTAATCTTTCCGGCAATTATTCTAAGTTGAAACAAGGTAGTTCCTTCAGCGGATCAATACCGCTTGTCGAAGACCTGCTTTACGGCAGCGCCAGCCTGCGTTGGGTAAAAGAGTCCGGACAAATTGATGTCCCAAACCGGGGTGACAAGAACATTGACTCCAGCAAAACCTGGCTGGGTAAGGGACAGCTGACATTTGCACCAGAAGGTTCTCCTTTCAGCGCTGAACTGAGTTTTGCTCATGAAGATCTCAATTCACATGAAGAGCTTTATTTAACCGATGAGCAATTCCGTCGGAAAGAATACGATGGCTCTACCCCTGATTTAACAAGACGGGTCAACAGTTATGCACTCAAGGCTGACTATGATTTCGGCAGCAATGTATTAACCAGTGTCACAGCCTATCAGGATCGTGATATTTCCCGTCAGTTCGTCGGGGGTAAGTGGAAAGAGTTACACCACGCGACAACTCAGGAATTACGTTTAAATTCCAGCTATTCAAATGGGGTAACCAGTGTTCTCGGTGGCTGGTTCTCAGATGAAAAAAGCAAACATCATGTCGGCGGCTATCCCGGTTACTATGGCAATGCCTTTAACACGATAAAAATAAAATCTCTGGCCTTGTTTGGCGAAGTTAAGTTACCGATTGCAACGCAATGGGATCTGACTCTTGGCGGACGTTTGTCACATGAAAAATCGCAGATAGACTATGCCGGACGTTCTGGCATGATGGCGATCGGCGCTTTTGATAACCAAGTCTCCAGCAATGAATTTACGCCTAAAGCAGCACTGGGCTGGCAACTGACCCCTGATACCCGTTTCTATGTTTCTACGACTAAAGGTTATAAACCCGGCGGGTTCAATCACATTGTTTCTTCCGCCAATGATAGCAAGCCTTACGAGACAGAAACCTCGGACAATTATGAATTCGGTTGGCATACATCGTTCCTTGATAATGCAATCACGTTAAACAGCGCTGTTTATTACATTCTCTCCAAAGACAAGCAGATCTATGTCGGACCTGTTGCCATGCAATCCATTCACAACGCAGGTAAAGCAGAAAGTAAAGGTATCGAGCTAAGCAGTCAGATCAAGCCAATACAAGGGCTGAGACTTTCTCTCGGCGGTAATGTAGGTAAATCAAATTTCACTGATGCAACCGATACAATAACCGGCGTCAGTTATAACGGCAAGCGCCTGCCTTATGCGCCGGATATCATGCTCAATGCAAGTGTTGACTATCTTATCAATCAGACATGGTTGCCCGGAAATCTCTATTTAAATGCCGGTGCGCGACACTATTCAAAAAGCTACTTTAATGAAGCCAATACCCTCGTACAAGGGGCATATACTCTTTACGACGCATCAATAAGTCTGGAAATGGCCCATGGCATTAATGTCAAACTTTATGGCGAAAATCTGGGTAATAAAAAGTACCGCGTTTCTGGTTTCCAGCAACAAAACAATACCCTCAGTATGATAAGCAAGGGATTGAATGTAGGGTTGGATGTGAGCATTGCACTATGACGCACAATCGCTCACAACCTCGTCATATCCCATTACTGCTTCTGACGTTGGCAGGTGTTTACACCATCCAAAGTACCATTGGGATGTTAACGTTACAAAGCATGCCTGCATTCCTACGCAGCCATGGTGTTACTCCCGATAAGATAGGGCTGCTTTATCTGTTGATGTTGCCTTGGGCATGCAAATTCCTCTGGGCACCCGCTGTAGAACGCTATCGTAAATCCGGTTCGGGGGATAGTATCCCCCGCCGCATCATACTCTGCGGCAATCTGCTGATTGCATTACTTTTCTGTTCAATGGCACTGGCTGAACCTGCCGAACATATGCCGCTGATTATCGCGGCTCTGTTTCTGATGACATTCTGCCTGACCATAATAGATACCACCACAGATGGTCATGCTATCGACCGATTGCCACCACAGCATCGTCCCTGGAGCAATGTCATGCAGGTCGGGGGCGGTTATATGGGGGCCATTATCGGCAGTGGCCTGTTTTTATATCTTATCTCACAATATGGCTGGCACATTGGTGCAGGCATGTTAGCCATCGTGATTCTATTAATGTCACTGCCTATTTTGTTTATCCGTGACGCGCAGGGAAAGAAAGTACCGGATGAATCAAAAGCCACGGTAACCCCTTCCCTGAAAAATGCCTTGCGCCGTTCATCGGTTAAACAGGCACTGATTTTAATCCTGCTGTGTATGATTGGCACACGCCTGTCACTCGGTATGCTTTCTACGTTTTTAATCGATCGCGGAGTAGATTTAACCCAACTTGGTATCATTGCTGCCAGTGGCGGTGCGTTAGCCGGATTATCCGGTGTCCTGCTCGGCGGCATCATTGTGCGTAAATCAGGAGCCATTCAGGCATTGCTGGGCTTCATGTTGCTTGAATGTATGGTATTGGCGGGGATTTTCTGGCTGTCCCAACAACCAGAAGCTTCCCTGTCCCTGTTGTCAGCGGCATACGTTTTCATCACCTTAATCACCGCAGCCAAATTTGTTGCCTTGTATACCCAGATGATGTCTCTGGCGGCAAGCTCACAATCTGGTGTGGATTTTGCGCTGATGCAATCCGCCGATATGTGCATTGCGATCATTTGTTCGATGCTGGGGGGGCTGATTGTCACCAAAGTAAGCTACGCTTCCCTTTTCGCTCTTGCCTCGCTCTTCACTCTCGCCGGCCTGCTCTGGGTATTATACAAGCGTCGTGATTTCCAAAAGGAGAACATACATGCTCAGTCATGATTCTTCTGTACAGAATTCGCCAGAACAACGTGCTGCGGATGCGGGTGTCCTTAAAACACTGTGGGATATGATGCGCCCATACCGCGCACTGAGTTACGTTGCGATTGCGCTTGCCATTGTTTCCGCTGGCCTGCAAATCCTACCGGCAGCAATTGCCGGGCTGATTACCCAATCTATCTATGACGGAAAATATGACTCGTTATTAAGTTACGGCGTCATGTTATTAATCTTTACCTTTGCCGCTATGTTGACTTTCAGTGGTTCAACATTTGTTTCTCATTTGATCGCCGCTGACGTTCAGGCGGATGTTCGTCGTCACATCAGCAGTAAGTTGAAGTCTGTTCCCTTGGGCTTTTTCATGCAGACCGACAGCACCGAAATCAAGAAAATGATGTTGGATGACGTCGAACAGCTTGAAGATGGGATTGCCCATATCATTCCAGAAATGTCAGCAACCCTGTTCGGCCCGCTGATTGCCCTGAGTGTCATGTTGGCTGTCGATTGGCGGTTAGCGTTGGCTGCATTCGCCCCAACGTTGGTTGCCTGTTTATTATTCATCTATATTCAGATGAAAGTTCAAACCACCACCCAGCGCTTTTACGCAGCCCAAAATCGCATTGCTTCGACTATGGGTGAAGTTATCAATGCAATTCCTGTGGTAAAAACCTATTCCGGTGGCAATGTGGCGCTACAGAGGGCCGAAGAAGCCTTTACCGCCCTGACTCGTATTATTGATGTCTGGGTTGAAAAAGTGCAGGTCAAATCCAGCCGTTTCTTTGTGCTGTCCAGCGCTAACCTGTTGTTTGTCCTTCCATTGGCAGTCTGGCTGTTTAACCGACAAGAAATCGCTTTATTTGAATTCACCTTCTTTATTCTGGCTGCGATGGCATTCGGCAATATTGCCTCATCCATGTTCTCTGTGATGACACGTTTGCAACAACAAGAAGCACTAATCACACGCTATCGCTGGTTAATGAACCAGCCTGAACTGGCACAATCTCCTCAGAGTCAGGCTTCTGGCGCTAAAAGCCCGGTTGATCACAGCGTTACTTTGCATAATGTCAGCTTTTCCTATCAGGATGAGCAGAAGAATGCCTTAAATAACATCTCATTTTCTATCCCTGCCGGCAGCTCACTGGCTTTAGTCGGTGCCAGTGGTTCGGGTAAATCCACAATAGCCAGCTTGATTGCGCGCCTCTGGGACCCCCAACATGGCAAAATTACGGTGGGTGGAGTTGATATCCGTGACATGGATGAAACTACCCTGCGCAATAACATCTCTTTTGTTTTCCAGCAGGTATTTCTGTTCAACGATACGATAGCCAATAACATTCGCCTTGCCCGCCCTGAGGCTTCACAAACTGAAGTCGAAGCCGCCGCTACCGCAGCACAAGCGCACCAATTTATCCAGCGATTGCCACAAGGTTACAACACCGTGCTTAACGGCGGGGTCAGTTTGTCGGTCGGAGAAAAACAGCGTATCGCTGTTGCCGCCGCTATCCTGAAAAACTCCCCCATTCTTGTATTGGATGAAGCGACTGCCTATGCCGATCCGGAATGTGAAAAAGAGATGCAACAAGCACTCAATGCACTATGTCTCGATAAAACAAGTCTCGATAAAACAGGTCGCGATAAAACTAGTCTCGATAAAACAAGTTGCGATAAAGAAAGCCGCAATAAAACCGTGATTGTGATCGCCCATCGCCTGCCAACTATTCGTCATTTGGATCAAATACTGGTTTTGGATAAAGGCCGAATCATTGAGCAGGGAACCCATGACGAACTGGTTGCACAGCAAGGTGCATATGCCAAGCAATGGGCAGCATGGCAAGGAGAAAATAACGCAACAGGAGTTAATGATCATGGGATTATTTAATCGCCTCCAGCAACATCTCTCACCCAAACTACAACGGGTTTGGTTCAGTGGGCTATTGTATAAGCAGCTTGATACCATTGCGATTATTGCTCAACTTGCTATCGCAGCCTGGGCTATCACCCATCTGGAAGTGATCCATCAAAAGGACAGTGGCAACGATATGCTGCCGCTTATTACTCTGGTGTTATTGGTTACCTTGCTGTTGCTGCGGTTCGCTTTTATGTCCCGTGCATTACGTAAACTCACCATTGCCGCTTATGGACTGGGCATAGAAATCCGCCGCTCTTTGTTACAACGGCTTGTGAGTATGTCTGTCGCTACAATCCGGAGGTTAAGTGCCGGAAAAATAGCGCTGACATTATCCGAAGATGTGCAATGGCAGGAAAATCAGTCCGCCTATACCACGCCACAAATCACCTGCCAGATCACAATGCTGGCGCTCATCTATCTGGCTTTATTCTGGTTCGACTGGATTGTGGCGGGCAGTGCCCTGTTGGTATTACTGGTCGGATTGATCATTCTGGGCGCTATCCGTAAAAAGCTCAATGAAATACTGCGTCGGCGGGCGGACATGATGGCTGATGTATCCGAAGCGATAGTCGAATATGCGCAGGGCATGGCCTTTATCCGTGCGGCAGCGGCAACCACGACAATAGAACAGCGTTTTGATCAAGAAATTGAGCAATTACGTGTCGCATTCCGACGTGGAATATTTAACAGCATACCGTTATTAAGTCTGTTCTATATCATCATTGATACCAGCGTAGTCGTTGGCATTTTAACCAGTGCCCTGCGTTTTTCACCGGAAGCACTGACTCTCACTGAGATGCTCACCACTATTCTGCTGTTGTTTGCCACCATTACGCCTTTACGCGGGATCATTCCCCTGATTAATGTGACCGCCCTGACACAAGTGGGTGAAACGCATATTGCAGAAATAGAGGCGGTTGCAACGCAAGTCTCCGGGCCATTAGCTGCGCCAACCAACTATGATGTTGCCGTTGACAATATTTCATTCAGCTATCCGGGCACTAGCCAGCCAGCTATCCAGAACGTTTCATTTTATGCGCCGCAAGGCAGTATGACGGCCATTGTGGGGCCAAGCGGCAGTGGTAAATCCACGCTGGCCTATTTATTGCTCTCTTTTTATCAACTGGATAAAGGTGAAATCCGTCTGGGTGGTGCGCCTGTTCATCATTACCAGACTCAGGCCCTGTATGACACCGTCACAATGGTGTTTCAGGAAACAGCCCTATTCCAAGACACTGTCGCCAATAATCTCCGTTTGGGTGATCCGAATGCAACTCAGCCGGAACTGGAACAGGCCGCCCGCCTCGCCAATATTCACGATACGATTATGGCATTACCGCAGGGTTACGAAACATTTTTGGGTGTGGATGGCGGTACGTTATCTGGCGGTGAGCGCCAGCGCCTTGCCATTGCCCGCGCCATCCTGAAACAGTCTCCGGTTTTATTTTTGGACGAAGCAACAGCTTCGCTGGACCCCGAAAATGAACGATTGATACAAGAAGCATTTGATTCTCTTACCCAGAATAAAACGGTCTTTGTCATCGCTCACCGTCTAAGCACGATCACCCGCGCTGATCAAATATTGGTGATGGATCATGGGGGTCTTTGTGACAGCGGTACGCATGACGAATTACTGAATCGTTGCCCGCTTTATCAATCCCTCTGGGACAACCATATCGGCAACAATCACATCGGATCAGAGAAGCACTGGCACTTACATTCGGAACAGTCACCTGAGCAGGTGTAACCCATTCTTTAATTTTAATTAATATCCAATCGATTTTGAGTTGCAGCTTTGTTGGCTGCAACTCGATAGACGACGGATATATATGTACTGCCATTTTTACAGGAGTTATGCATGAACACGGACCTTTTCTCCCCAGATTCGCTACGCCAGCTCATATCTGACCTGTTCAATCAAAAAAATATTTTGATAGATGATAACGACGATTTAATTCGCAGTGGACTGGATTCAATGCAAATCATGGCATTGTTAAACCAGTTCAGGCGTCGGGGATATCGTGTCACCCTGCGCGCACTTTATCAAAAACCAACACTATATGCCTGGAGCCGGCTTCTCCAACAGCACGCGCCTGTCGCTCACGCAGTATCCCCGGATACCGCTCAGCAACCACTGATTGCGGATGCCGAACCATTCCCATTGACGGCAGTACAACATGCTTATTTTGTCGGACGTTCACCGGAACAAACGTTGGGAGGCGTTGGTTGCCATTTATATCACGAGTTTGATGGTGTCGGGCTGAAACCTGAACAATTGGAAGCTGCGATCCATATGCTGATCCAGCGACATCCTATGCTGCGGGTACGATTTTTGCCAGATGGCCACCAGCAAGGCATGGCCTCTGCTTACTGGAAAAAATTGACTGTTCACGATCTACGCCATCTGGCAGCAAATGAGCAGCAACAGACGCTGAATAGCATACGTGACCAACTGAGCCATCGGATATTACAGGTTGAGCAAGGCGAAACTTTCGATATTCAACTTAGCCTATTGGGTGATAATCAACACAGGCTGCATACCAATATCGATCTGCTGATCATGGATGCCGCCAGTTTCAGCCTGTTCTTTACCGAACTCGCGGCATTGATTGCCAAGCGCACCCTGCCTGCTGTTTCTGCTGATTATGATTTTTGCAGTTACCTGACACAGTACCAAACCCAGTTTAAGCAAGCCCGGCAGGAAGCCGAAATGTTCTGGCGTAACCGGTTAGACACGTTGCCACTGGCCCCCCGGCTTCCTCTGGCTCAGGAGCCTTCTTTAATAAAAAACGTCCGCATTCAGCGCAGATGTTTCCGTTTAGCACCTAAACATTGGGAACGCTTTAAACAACTCGCACAGCACAACGGTGTTACACCCACCATGGCATTGGCGACCGCATTTGCCGCTTTATTGTGTCGCTGGAACAATTCAACACGTTTGTTATTCAATCTGACGCTCTTTGACAGAGCGCCGCTGCATTCCGCTGTTGACAACATTCTGGCGGACTTTACCAACATCCTGCTGTTGGACATTCCGGGCGATAATTTACCGTTCTGCCAACTGGCTCAGGATGCACAAGCAACATTTGCCGAAGCTTACGAACATCGTCACTGGTCCGGTGTCGAGGTTCTGCGTGAACTCAAGAAACGGAGTAACCATCCGCATGGCGCGCCGATTGTGTTTACCAGCAATTTAGGACGCCCCTTATATGGTGAAAATACCCGTGATGTTCTGGGAAAACCAGGCTGGGGGATCTCACAAACACCTCAGGTCTGGCTGGATTTTGTTGCTTTTGAACACGAAAACCATCTGAATATTCAGTGGGACAGTAACGATGAACTCTTCCCTGCCGGTTTAATGGATACCTTATTCACGGCCTATCAGGGACTTATTGAGAATCTGACGGAAAATGCTGCACAGTGGGGCGAGAAACTACCGGATTTGATGCCTGAATCGCAATATCATCTGCGACGTAAAATCAATCACACGGATGAACCACTCCCAAACGCCCTGCTGCATGAAGGCGTGTTTACACAGGCAGAGCGCACACCTCATGCTGTTGCATTGGTGACTCATCATAATGAAAAAATCAGCTATGGCGAACTCAGTCTGGCAGCCCGTCGATTAGCTGCTGCCCTACAAAAAATGTCGGTCATGCCGGGCGATCGGGTTGCAATCAGCATGGAAAAAGGCATCGGGCAAATCGTTGCTGTGCTCGCTATCCTTTATGCCGGAGGTGTTTACGTTCCGGTTCCGGTGGATCAGCCATTAACCCGACGCCGTGCTATCTGTGAAAGTGCCGGTATCAATATCGTTATCATTGCCCCTGAACAGCAACATGCTGAGTGGTCACAGAACATATGCTGCATTTCCTGGCAGCAAGACAAACAATTATTACCGTTAGCCAACATGGCTGAACGTGCTGTCACCGATCCGGCCTATATCATCTATACCTCCGGCTCAACGGGAATGCCAAAAGGTGTCGTGATCAGCCACCAAAGCGCACTGAATACCTGTCTGGATATCAATCGCCGTCATCAGGTTCAAAGCAGTGACCGGTTGCTGGCACTCTCTGCCCTGCATTTCGATCTCTCCGTTTATGACATTTTCGGCATTCTCAGTGCAGGAGGGGCGCTGGTATTAATTAACGAAACCCAACGTCGCGATCCTTCAACGTGGGAAATGCTGATCAAGCATCATCAGGTTACGTTATGGAACAGCGTGCCGGCATTGTTCGATATGTTGCTGACCTATTGTGAAGGAATGGAAGTCGATGCACCGGAAGTGCTTCGCACCGTGATGCTGTCCGGAGACTGGATCGGCTTGTCATTGCCTGAACGTTACCGGGCGTTCAATCCTGATGGTGTCCTCAGTGCCATGGGCGGCGCAACAGAAGCCGCTATCTGGTCGAATGAATATATCGTCAAAAACGTTGAAACACAGTGGCGATCCATTCCTTATGGTTATCCTCTGGCTAATCAGCGTTACCGTGTCGTGGGAGAAGACGGGTGTGATTGCCCTGACTGGGTTGCCGGTGAACTTTGGATTGGAGGTGCCGGTGTCGCATTAGGTTATTTTAATGATGAAGAACGCACTGCCGCCCAATTCGTCGTCGATAAAGGAGAGCGCTGGTATCGTACTGGTGATCTGGGTTGTTATCACCCAGAAGGCTGGCTTGAGTTTCTGGGACGCCGCGATAGCCAAGTAAAAATTGGTGGTTACAGGATTGAGTTAGGAGAAATTGATGCTGCCCTCAATCAAATAACCGGGATCAGTAAAGGGGTTGCCCTAGCCAGTGGTGAAAAAGAGAAATCATTGGTGGCTTTCCTTGAGTTGGAAGGCACTGCCTTGTGCCAACACCTATATCGTGCTCCGCAGTTACCTGCAAACTATCGTGATTTGTTCCCGGCAATGCAGGCAACAATCAATGCGAACCAGGCACCTGATAGCGGCAATGAATATCAGGTTGCACTATTTTTGCTGGAACACCTGTCCCGCCACGGCATGACATTTACGTCTCCTCAGTCAGTTACCGATTGTCTGAAATGCTATCAGCCTCAACCGGAATATCATGACTGGTTTGTCCGGATGCTGACATATCTCTGCCAATGCAATCTATTGGTTGAATCTGCCCATCATGTATATCAGGCCGGATTGTCATCCTCTACTTTGTCATCCTCTACTTTGTCATCCTCTACATTGTCATCCTCTACATTCCCTTCCGCTAAATGCAACAATAAAGCAGACGACATCCCTGAACGCTGGCATTCTACGCTGCATAGCATTCTCACCGGACAACAGACAGCCGTCACGTTATTGGATGATCCGCAATTCGCACCGGAACAACAGCTCTTTGCGCTGCCGGAAGTTCAGCAAGGGTTAGCAGGATTAAAACAGGTAATCATCACCCTTTCCCAACAGTTACATCGCCCTGTTACCGTGATGGAGTTCGATGCCCGCAGCGGTCGCTGTGCTCAGTGGCTGGCGGAACATATTACTGACCAACACATGGCTTATACCGGCTTTGAGCGCTCTCGTGCGCTGGTCAATCAGGCGCAAGCACGGTTGAATGATTATGCCCATGCATCCGTACTAAGCTGGTCTGAACAATGTTGGCCTGAACAGGTTCCTGAATCGCTACAGTATCAGGCAGATATCATCCTGTTAAACAATGTATTGCACCGGGAAGAAGAACCTGCGAAATGCATTGAGGCATTGCTTCCCCTGGCACAACCCGGTGCGTTGATAATGGCAATGGAGTTGCAACAGGCATCGCCCATCTCTCTGATTACAACCGAGTTACTTTCACCTCAGGGTATTCAATTACGTTCTGCGTCACAATGGTTGCCTCTTCTTCCGCTACCAGCGGAAAACCCGATTACTTTTGGCAACCTGAGTGTGTTGTTGATGCAAACGGGTGACAGCGTCACTATTCCTGATCCGGAGAAAATTAAATCCAGACTGGCACAACATTTGCCGGGATATATGATCCCGCAGCGCCTGAATGTTATCCCCCACCTGCCGCTGACACCTAACGGCAAGATTGATCGCAAGGCACTGGCACAAAATTTACAGACCGCCACAAAAACAGCAGTACCACACCAAAATGCAAGTATCTTGCTGAATACGGTGGAGCAAACTGTTGCCGATATCTGGAAACGTCTGCTGAATACAGAGCAATTAGGCCGTAACAGCGACTTTTTCCAACTTGGCGGTGATAGCCTTTTAGCAACACGCCTGATCGGTGAATTGGCACAACAAAACCTTCAAGGCGAACTGGGGGATCTTTTCCGTAATCCGCAATTAGCTGGCTTCGTTTCTACACTGACGACTCTTTCTGAAACGCCATTATCAGAAGAAACATATTCAACACCCAAAGATCAGGATGAATATCAACCTTTCCCATTGACCGAAGTTCAGCAAGCTTACCTGGTCGGGCGTCATCCCGGTTTTGCCCTGAGTGGTGTGGGTTCTCATTTCTTTATCGAATACCGGACAGAACAATTAGATGCCCAGCGCCTGAACCGGGTGTTAAATCACCTGATCCAGCGTCATCCGGTACTCAGAACGGTTGTGGTAAATGGACAGCAACAGATATTGAAAGAGGTACCGACCTTCTCAGTTAAACAGCATCAATTTGCTGATATCACTGAAGCGGACACATTACGCGAACATCTGTCACATCAGGTATTAGATGCCAGTCACTGGCCGCTGTTCGATTTCCAACTGGCGCAAGATAACAGCCCGGTCTCCCGACTGTTTGTCAGTCTGGATAATCTGCTATTAGACGGATTGAGCATGCAGATATTGCTGGCTGAATTAGAACAGCTTTATCTCAACGAACAACACGAATTGCCGCCATTGAACGTGACATTCCGGGATTGTGTGTTACGCCAACAGCAAATGCCAGTGCATCAGAGTTCACTGCAATATTGGCAGGAGCAAGTGAAAACATTACCACCAGCGCCACAATTACCCTTGCGGATTGCACCGGAGAGTATTCAAACTCCGCGTTTTGTGCGCTATAGCGATCGTTTATCTGCACATGAATGGAATCAGCTAAAGCAACATGCGGCCCCTCACCAGATAACACCTTCTGCGCTCCTGATTGCTGCTTATGCGGCGGTTCTGTCCGCATTCAGTACCAGAGCGGAATTAACGCTTAATCTTACCCTTTTCGATCGTCCGCACTGGCATGAGGACATTAATCATATTCTGGGTGATTTTACTTCATTGTCACTTCTCGCGTGGCATCCGGAGAAAAACTGGTTATCAAGCGCACGACGGCTGCAACAACAGTTATGGCAGGATCTGGATCACCGCCATATTTCAGCGATCAGAGTGATGCGTGAGCTGGCGCAGAACCGTGGCCCGGATGCCGCCATTATGCCGGTCGTTTTCACCAGTGCTCTCGGGACACATGAAGGGAAGTTCCTTTCAGATTCATCATGGATGAAACCCGTCTGGGGCATTTCGCAAACGCCACAAATCTGGCTGGATCATCAGGTTTACGAATCTGACAATGAACTTTGCCTGAACTGGGATGCGGTCGAAGAGTTATTTGAACCCCATCAGTTGCAAACCATGTTCAACAGCTATATGGCGTTATTGCGTACCCTCGCCGCGCAGCCAGAGATCTGGCATTCAGCGTTGGAACAACTGGTGCCCCGCCAGCAAAGCCTGAGGGTTCCGGATAACGCAGTCAAAAATAACGCTTCCGCTGTTATTGCGCCATTACCCCGTCCGGAAGAATTTGATTCGCAGATATGCAGCGACATTCAACGCCTGTTTTTATCTGTCACCCACCAGCCCATTCATGTTCAACAGAACTTTTTTGAGGCAGGAGCCAGTTCGCTACAACTCATTCAATTGCACAGCAAATTACAACATGCAGGTTTCCACCATCTTGCTGTGACTGATCTATTCGCTTATCCAACACCAGAAGCGCTTAGCGTGCATTGCCGGACAGACACTCAGGACGGAAATCCGCCATCAGGTACTCTTCGTCAACGCCAACAACAAAAGCGTCTGCAACAACGGGAAAAACGTCATAAAGGAGCTGCATAATGACTGATTTAACGCCTCACTACGATAATTGTGATCCCATCGCAGTGATTGGCCTTGCCTGCCGTTTTCCACAGGCACCAGACAGCGATACGTTCTGGCATAACCTACAACACGGGATTGAGTGTACTACCGCTCTCTCCCGCCAAACATTATTGGATGCCGGTATTCCGACGGAAATCATTGATAGTGAAAACTTTGTCAATCAGGCCGCGATATTAGAGGATGCGGAACAATTCGACGCTACGCTATTTGGCTATTCACGTCAGGAAGCAGAAATACTCGATCCTCAACAGCGTCTGTTCTTGCAAACAGCCTGGCATGCTCTTGAACATGCCGGTTATTCGCCACGTAATGTACGCCTGAAAACAGGTGTTTTCGCCAGTAGCCGGGTCAGTACCTGGCCTTCATGGTCACAATTTACTATGACCGATGTCGGCAAGGTGAAAGGGTTACAGGCGCTGATGAGCAACGATAAAGATTATCTTGCAACGCGCACTGCCTATAAATTGAATCTGAAAGGCCCCGCACTGACGATACAGACAGCCTGTTCAAGTTCACTGGTTGCCGTGCATATGGCCTGCGAAAACCTGCGTTCCGGTGAGTGTGATATGGCGCTGGCCGGCGGTGTGGCGGTTTCTTTCCCGCAAGAAAGCGGTTACGTGTATCAGCCCGGAATGATCTTCTCGCCTGATGGACATTGCCGTCCCTTTGACAGTCAGGCCAATGGCACTTACGGCGGCAATGGTGTCGGCGTTATCACGCTGAAACGCCTGAGTGACGCGCTGCGCGACGGCGATCCCGTCATGGCTGTATTGCGTGGCAGTGCCATTAATAACGATGGTAACGAAAAAGTCGGTTTTACTGCCCCGTCGGTTAATGGTCAGCGCCGCGTGATTACCGAAGCCCTGCAACTGGCAGATGTCAGTATTGATGATATCGGTATGCTTGAAGCACACGGCACAGGAACACCGCTTGGCGATCCGATAGAAGTTGATGCATTGCGCAGCATATTCACTGATCGAAATAGGGCAATCCCGCCTTGTTATCTTGGATCAGTGAAAAGCAACATAGGCCACCTCGATACTGCCGCAGGCATTGCCAGCTTGATTAAAGCGGTTTTGTCTGTCTGGCATGGCTACATTCCCCCGACCCTCAATGTGCAGCGCCCCAATCCGGCATTACGACTGGAAGAAAGCCCGTTCAGGCTGGCAGCGCAAGGGCAACATTGGACACAAGAATTGCGCACCGCAGGCGTTTCTTCATTCGGTATCGGCGGCACCAACTGCCATATCGTGGTGCAATCATTGCCAGAAGAATTGCATCATCGCCGTGTCGAACATTCACACACTCATTCACAAACAACACCTTTGTTGCTTTCTGCGGCGTCCGAATCGTCATTACGCCAATTGGCACAAAGTTACGCAACGGCGCTGGCATCAGAAAATCATGCAGATCTGGCATGGACGGCATTACAGGGACGCGACCTTTCACTCCCCTGGCGTTTAGCGCTGACATTGACACCACAACATACAGCCAAAAATGCAGCGAGCTTATCTGACTTTGCGAACCATACCTTTGCTAATCATACCCTTGCTAATCATACCCTTGCTAATCATACCTTTGCTAACCATAGCCCAACACCGGATATTTTTAGCGGACAAGCCAAAAGTGACAGCAAGCAACTGTGGCAATTCAGCGGTCAGGGTTGTCAATGGTCTGGCATGGGAAAAACCCTGTATGCCAGTTCACCTGTTTTCTCCGCCATGTTGGATCGCTGTTGTGCCGCCAGTGCCCCCGAATTGGCACTGCCATTAAAAGCAGTGATGTTCGGAGAGCATGATGCCGCATTAGCTACCACCGAATATGCACAACCCGCCATTGTGGCACACCAGATTGCACTGGCGGCACATTGGCGGGCACTCGGATTAAAGCCGGATTACGTACTGGGGCACTCCGTTGGTGAATTTGCAGCAGCCGTTGTTGCCGGGATTTTTACGCCTGAACAAGTGATGCCGCTGGTCGCTGTACGGGGCAGATTGATGCAAAAATGCGCCCACGCCCAAAGGGGTGCAATGTTGGCAGTTTTTGCCAACGAAGAGGATATTATTCCTTTTACCCGTTCACTGATATTGGATCTGGCGGTTTGCAATGGCCCACAACACTGGGTTTGGGCGGGTACAGAAGCGGAAATTGACACACTGGCACAGCGTCTGGAACAACAACAAATCCGTTGCCAGCGCCTTAACGTTGGCTGTGCCGCACATTCGGCCATGCTTGATTCAGTGCTGGATGAGTTTTCTCAGTCTCTTTCTCAGCATAACCGCCAGTTACAGCCTGTATCGGGAGAAATCCCGCTGATCTCTACCCTGACAGCCAATATTGCCACTCATGAGCAATTAGCTTCACCAGACTATTGGCGCAATCATATGCGTCAGACTGTACGCTATTATCAAGCCATTGAGTTTGCCCGCCAGCAAAATGTTTCATTATTTGTCGAATTCGGGGCTGATGCACAGTTAACGGGCATCGGGCGACGTCTCAGTCTGCCGCAGGAAACGTGGATTGCGGGTATACATCGTCAAAGCTCTCCAGAAATGACTCAGCAAACGGTACTGATGCAACTTTACTGTGCTGGTGTACATCTTGATTGGCAGCATATTTTCCCTCTCACAGGGGTAAAATGCCATGCTCCGCTCTATCCATTCGATAAGCAGCATTACAGCTTACCCACCGCCAGATCTGTGCCGCATTCAGTCAGTGCCAATTCCGGGCTTGATATCAATATCCTGCTTGATCCTGCCATTGAACAAAATTCCGGTGCCGCAATATTACGGGCGCTTTATACCGATGCATTGGTCTATCAATGTCACGGTCGTGAAGCAGAACAGGGATTCAGTGCCATCGATACGATTCGGGCCGGCCGACTGCAACCTTGCTGGCGTCCTTTGCTGGAACAATTACTGGCTTATTGCGTTCAGCAAGGCTATTACCGGGAAGTTTGCGGGCCAACCGCCAGTAAAATGTATCGTCCTCACCGAGCGTTACCGTATGCCAGACGCCGTTCATTGGAGACGACTTTACTCACTGATTTCCCTGCCTTGATCCATGCAGGAGAGCGTTTATTCCCGCTCATGAGTGATCGAG
The DNA here is from genome assembly GCF_033949345.1 of Xenorhabdus littoralis. Taxonomy (NCBI): domain Bacteria; kingdom Pseudomonadati; phylum Pseudomonadota; class Gammaproteobacteria; order Enterobacterales; family Morganellaceae; genus Xenorhabdus; species Xenorhabdus littoralis. The sequence goes on along the minus strand of NZ_VCDP01000023.1, from coordinate 36,103 downwards.
CTGACTTGCCCCGTCAATTGCCGGCATCTCTGACTAAAACATCATGGCTTCCCGCACCACAGCCATGTCCTGATACTCACTATGCCCTGCATTGGCGCACAATAAATCTTGCGGATAAACCACGATCCTCAGCGGAATATACCCTTCGTTCGTCAACGGCGAGTGACACGATGACTCAGCACTGGCGTCAGGCAGGTATCAATTTGCAGCCTGAAAGTGGGAATATAATATTGCTGCTCCAAGGCGATGATGTTGCTGAATTATGTGATCAAGTGATCAGCGAATTAAAACGTGATGAAACAGCATCTTTGACTGTTATCACTTGCCGCGCCCAACCGGAAACGACCTTATCGAAAGAGGATATCAATCCAGCCCAATACGCTGTCTGGGCATTGCTGCGTGTTGCGGTCGAAGAGTATCCCCATCGTCGCATTCAGGCGATTGATATAGCGGATATCAACGACACTGACGCTCTGTCATTGGCACTGGATTCTCTGGATGAACAGCATCGCTGGTTGAAAGTACGCGGAAACCAAGTCGCCGTCCCTGTTTTACAACGTCAGCCACTTCAGTTATCGCAACAACCGATGTCGATTCCCCATCAGGGTTGGCACATCGTTACCGGCGGTATGGGCGGTATCGGCCAGATTTCCACCCGCTGGTTGCTGGCTCAGGGTGCGCGTAAGATTGCTGTGTTTGCCCGTCGCAAACATGCAGATTGGGATGCTTTTGTCCACGAGCTGTCACTGAGTAAAAAATGCGAAATACGCTGGATCAATGTTGATGTCACTGACACACCAGCCTTGTTGAATGCGGTGCAAACACTGGCACAGGAAGATGGTATCGCTGGCGCGATCCATGCCGCCGGGATTGCTGATCACACCCCGCTGGCAAAACTTGAGCGCCAGCATCTGTCACAAATGTTATCCGTCAAAGCCCGGAGCGCGGCAACGTTGCAGACTGCTCTTCTGCAACATAAGGCGCAATATCTGCTGCTTCATGCTTCTGCCGCTTCCATGTTGGGTGCTCAGGGGCAAGGTGCTTATGCAATCACCAACGCTTATCTGGAATCTTTAGCACTGACAGCCCCCGAATCGTTGATGGTAAAAACGTGGGTCTGGGGCGTTTGGGGTGGCATTGGCATGGCCAGCGATCGGCGATTAGTGGAAAAACTGGCGCAGGATGGCATGCTGCCGTTCAATGCCAATGAGGGGATCTGGCATCTCAATCAATCTCTGCGTACCGTTTCTCCTTGCTATCTGGCAATGCGGTTAGATGAACATCATCCTGATATTTTGCGCCGTTTACAGACTGACGCTACTTATACAGGAACGCATACAGGGACGCATACAGCGACAACTCCGGCATCTATGCTCCCTGCTGATAACGCGCTTTATCTGGATAGCCAGCAGCGGCTTAACTGGCTGCGCCAGAATGTCGCGGCATTATTGCGACTGGAACAACCGGAACGTTTAGAACCACAACAAGATTTATTGCAATTCGGTCTGGATTCCCTCCTGTTCCTTGAACTGAATACGGTGATCCACCAACAATTTGGTTTCAGGTTAACGGCGGGATCAGCGTATCAGAATATGACACTGGCAGGGCTTAATGCGCTTATCGGAGACGGATTGCCCGAACAGCCGGTCGTCTCTCCTCAACCTGAGAGCATTATTGACCGTTCCCTGCATCATGCACCATTCCCTCTGACGCCAATTCAGCATGCTTACTGGATTGGTCGTACTCAGGCCATTGATTTTGGTGGTGTGGCTTGTCACGTCCTGTTTGAATGGGATCTGTCACTGAATAGCTTTGATATCCCGCGTTTTGAAAAGGCATGGAATGCGTTGATTCAGCGTCATGGTATGTTGCGCATGATCGTCGATGAAGATGGACAACAAAGAATTCTGCCTGAAACACCTTGGTATGCTTTATCGCAGGATGATTTACGAACGCTGAACGATGCAGCCTGCGAACAGGCTTTGGCCCAGCGTCGTCATACCCTTTCCTATCAGGTCCCACCAGCAGAACAATGGCCCCTGTTTGAAGTCTCTGTTTCACAGCTGCCGAATAAGCGTTGTCGCTTACATATGAATCTGGATCTGTTGCAATTTGACGTACAGAGCTTCCGGATCATGATGAATGATTTACAACTCGCCTATCGCCAGCCGCAGCCATTGGCTCCACAAGCCTTTACTTTCCGCGATTATGTGATGGCAGAACAAGCGCAACGTGAAAGTAAAGAGTGGCGGGTATCATGGGCATACTGGCAGGAACAATTACTTTCGCTGCCTCCCGCGCCGAGATTACCCTTGAACCCGCAGCTACCTCAGCGCAGCCAGCCCCAGTTCACTACCCATGAAGGCCGGTTGGCCCGATCTGACTGGCAATTACTTAAACAAAGCTGGAAAAAATGGGGCGTGACACCTTCTGCGGGTCTGCTGACCCTGTTCGCCCATACGCTTGAATGGTACAGCCGTCATCCGTTGTTTACCCTCAACCTGACTTTCTTTAACCGACAGCCTTTCCATCCGGAGGTTCAGGAACTGATTGGCGATTTTACCTCCGTCATGTTGATGGATTTTGATTTACGCAAGACAACTTCCCTGCGCTCCAGCATGGAAAAAACCCAGTCCCTGCTTTGGCAGCGACTGAGCCATAGCCATGTTAATGGTGTTGAAGTGCTGCGGGAACTGGGTCGCCAGCAATCCGGTGAAACCCAGAGCAGACAACCGCTGACGCCGGTCGTTTTCACCAGTATGTTGGGAATGGCTCAAGAAGGTGTGGCAATCAAACAATCCATCACTCAATTACTCGGCGATCCGGTCTTTGTTCTGAGCCAAACCCCGCAAGTCTGGCTGGATCATCAGGTGATGGAAGTGGATGGTGATCTGCTGTTTAACTGGTATTGCATGGACGATGTGCTGGAGCCGGGAGTCATTGAAGCCCTGTTTGCTGCTTATAATGCGCTGTTAGCACAAATTTGCCGCCAGACTGAATATCCTGAACATGCAGAACATTATGATCTGCATACGCCACCTGCCGGCCATACACGTTATGATTTCTGGCCACAACATCCTGAATTGCGTCAGGCCGAACAATCTCTGCGTTCTCAGCCTGAGATCCGACTGGCAGAAATTCAGCCCTGTCAGGACAATAGCCAAGGTTATAATTTATGGTTGGTGGCAGAAGATAATTTATCTTTATCGTTGCCGGAACCGCTGGCGATAGACACCGGAGTCCTGCCACTGCCGACATTGGCGGAACAACACGCGTTTGAATGCTCTTGGCAACATATTGAACAACAAGCGTTACTGGGCCTGGGCCAGACCTTGCTGCGCCATCAGTTATTCACTTCTCCGCAACAATGTCACTCTCGTGAAGAGATTGAACAGCGTTTGCAACTGGCGCCGCAGTATCAACGCCTGCTTAGCCAATGGCTGGCGTTATTGAATCAGCAAGGATTTATTGAAAAAACCGCTGAGGGATACCGTTGTCTGCAATCCCTCAGCCAGATCCCTGACCCTACAGCGAAACTGGATGATGCCGCTTGGTGCCAGACCATCAGCCGCTATGTTGCAACCTGTATCAACCAACATGACACCCTGCTTGCCGGACATGGCAACGCATTGGAACTGCTGTTTGCCGATAAACAAACCACAGCCAGCCTTTACAGCGAGAACCCTGCATTACGTTGCCTGAACCAGACTGCTGCTGAAATTATCCGGCAACTGAGCCAGACAGCCGCACCTTTCTCGATGCTGGAAGTCGGCGCAGGCACAGGGGCTACATCAGAAAAAGTTCTTAAACATAATGCTCAATCCATTGAAAATTATCATTTTACTGATATTTCACCGCTATTTTTGGATGATGCCCGCCAGTTACTCGGTCACTATGGCGAAACCGTAAAATTTGCCCTGTTCGACATTAATCAGCGCATTGATTTCAGTCAGCATCCTGAATCTGGCTATGACCTGATTATGGCGGTGAACGTCTTGCATGATGCCATCCACCTGAGAAATACCCTGAAACGTCTGTCCCGGTTACTGAAATCCGGCGGATGGTTGCTGATTATTGAATCAACCAAACGCGAAAGTGCCATGCAACTTGCCAGTGTCGGATTTATTGAAGGGATTAACGCTTGGGCCGACGAGCGGGGTGATGACCACGGTAACAGTGCGTTGCTGGAACTTGCCGACTGGCGTAAATGTCTGGAGAAATCCGGTTATCAGGTTTCACTGGAATGGCCGGGGGAAAACGGGCCGGAACTGCATCAACAACTGATTCTGGCGCGGGCTGAACAGCAAGCGCGACTGAATGTCAGTGAAATAGCAACACCGTTCTCTGCCTTGCCTTACTCATTGCATATTCAACAGCAAGAGCAATTACCGCTGGCTGCGCTACCGATAGTGACCGCTAAAGAAAGCGCAGTACAACCGTTAATCACGGAAACCCATCAACCAGAGACAGAGAATAATCAACTTCATGATATTGAACAGCAGGTGATTGCTCTCTGGAATTCACTGCTTGCTCAGCCGATTCAGCGCCACAGTGACTTTTTCCAAAGTGGCGGCGACAGCCTGATTGCGACCCGCATGGTGGTGCAACTGCGTCGTCAGGGTTATGAACAAGCCAATCTGCAACAACTGTTTGAACATCCTAAGTTGAGTGCGTTTTGCCGTACCCTGCTGCGGGTTGTCGAAACACATTCAGTGACACCGACGACATCGCATCAAACGGAATTACATCAGACAGAATTACATCAGACAGAATTACATCAGACAGAACCGGAATCAGAGCAGATCCTGCCGCTCACCGCCCTGCAATACGCTTATTGGTTGGGAGAGAGCCAGTTGTTCCAGTTTGGCAACGGTATTGCCCATTTCTACGCTGAACTGGCTATCAAAGAACTTGATCTGCCTCGTTTTACTGCCGCCTGGAATCGAGTGATAAACCATCATGAGCAATTACGCGGTTACGTGAAAGAAGGGCAATATCATATTCTGCCAGAAGTACCATGCTATACACCGACAGTCATTGACTGCCGTGACATGACACCAGATGAGCGCGAAACACAACTGAATAACGCCCGCGACACTCTGCGCACTCAGGGCGTTCCCAGCGATAGCTGGCCGTTGTTTGATTTAACCCTGCACCATACCGATGACCGGGCATATCTATTGCATCTGACCACCGATCTACTGGTCGCAGATGGCAAAAGCCTGACGTTAATCCTGCATGATTTACACCATTGGTATCAGAACGCGGACTGGCAACCCGAGCCGAAAACCGTAACTATCGGCGACTATATTCAGGCACTGGAGAATGAGAAAACCGGAGAAACTTGGCAACAAAGCCGACAATACTGGCTTGACCGTTTACCTTCGCTTCCTGATGCGCCGGTGTTACCGCTGAAAGACCACCAGTCACAGCAGCTTAATCAGTTGTGCCTGACAGGTTATATCAGCCCACAGCAATGGCAGCGTTTGCAACAACGCGCGGCTGAGCACCGTGTATCACCATCCCAAGTGATGCTCACACTATTTGCCCATATCTTGTCGGTATGGAGCAACAACGCGCATTTCACTATCAATGTCCTGCATGGCAACCGCCTGTTAATGCCGCAGCATTGCGATAGGCTGGTCGGCAATCTGTCCACCACATCATTGTTGGAAGTCGATTTACGCAATATCTCCGGATTCAGTGATGCCGTCGGCCGGATACAGAGACAATGGCTGGCCGATCTCCAACATGCACTGTTTGACGGGCAACTGGTACTCAGGGAGAAAAACCAGCATCGCCACAACCTGAACGCCGGAATGCCGATCGTATTCAACGATACCACCGGTACTGCGGGTAAAGGGCCGACCGGATTAGGAACGCTCAACCTTTTTGGTGCGCAAACGCCCCATGTTTATCTCGATTGTATGCTTATTTCCAGTGCAGAAGGTGGTGTCACCCTACAGTGGGCGATCTTGCCGGAATTGTTCCAGCCCCGGATCGCAGAAAACATGTTTGCCCATTATCAAGCCTGTGTCGCAGCTCTGCTTGAACCGGATTATCAATGGAATTCCCTGCTTCCTGACTGGCTTCCGGCACATGACCGTACTTTGTGCCAGATCAGCAATACGACAAAAAACGATTTCCCGTCGCATACGCTTTGCTCGCTGATTGAACAGGCAGTGAATCGTTACCCGCAACACACTGCCGTTGTTGATGCCTCTCGTCAGATCGATTATCAAACTTTGTGGTCACAAAGCCAGATGCTGGCGTCCCATCTGCAAGCACAGGAAAATCAGACTTCGCCTCTGATTGGCGTGGTGATGGAAAAAGGCTGGGAACAGGTTGTTGCGGTTATTGCGGTTTTATTGGCCGGACGCGCTTATCTGCCTATTGATGCCAGCTATCCGCAACAGCGTATCCACCAGCTACTGGCATCAGGAGAAGTTGATACCGTACTGACCCAACCTAAGTTCGCTCAACAGACAGGCTGGCCTGACAATCTACAAATCATCCCTCTGGATGAAACATTACTCAATAGCCTGCCCGTGACCAGCAAACCGGATTTGTCTGGGCGCCCTGAAGATCTGGCCTATGTCATCTTCACCTCCGGCTCTACCGGCAAACCGAAAGGCGTCATGATCGACCATCAGGGTGCGGTCAATACTATTGTTGATATTAACCAACGCATTGCACTCAATGAGCACGATAGCGTACTGGCAATATCAGAGCTGACCTTCGATCTCTCCGTTTATGATCTGTTCGGCACCCTGAGCCGTGGGGCAAAACTGGTTATCCCGGCTCCCGGTGACAGTCGGCAGCCTGATAAGTTGCTGGCATGGTTACAACAAGAATCAGTGACTGTCTGGAACTCGGTTCCCGCATTTGTGCAACTGCTTGAGGAGTATGCCCGCAGTTATCCGCACTCCCTGCACAGTCTGCGCTGGATATTAATGAGCGGTGATTGGATACCGACCAATCTGCCGACCAAATTATATGCGCTTCATCCTGAGCTGAATCTTCTCAGTTTAGGAGGTGCAACCGAAGCGTCAATCTGGTCTATTGCCTACCCTATCGCGCAGATTGATCCGAATTGGCGCAGTATTCCCTACGGGAAACCTCTGGCTAATCAGACGTTCTATGTGCTTAATGCCGCTCTTTCACCTTGTCCGGTCTGGGTAACCGGTGAGCTTTATATTGGCGGTCAAGGGTTGGCACTGGGTTATTGGGACGATACTGAAAAAACTGAACACGCATTTATCACTCATCCGCAAACAGGTGAACGGCTTTACCGCACCGGTGACTCAGGACGCTGGCTTCCGGACGGGAATATCGAATTTTTGGGGCGTAATGATCATCAGATTAAAATTCGTGGCTATCGGATCGAACTAGGCGAAATTGAACACCGTTTATGTGAGCATCCTGCGATACAACAAGCGATTGTGTTCGCCCATACGACATCAACCGGTGCATTACAACTTGCCGCAGGTTTACGTTTAGCTGGCGAATCGCCGATATCTACAGAACTTTTGCCGATACTGCCTCACTGGTTGCAGCAAACCTTGCCTGTCTGGATGTGTCCACAGCGATTTATCATTCTCGATACGATGCCTGTCTCAGACAACGGCAAAATTGACCGACGCACATTAGTCACTTTGGTTGAAGAAGCGCAAGACGTTCATTCAGTACCGTCTGCGATCCTCAGTGCAACCGGACAAGCTGTATTAAGCCTTTGGGAATCGGTATTAGAACAACAAGGTATTAACGTACACGAGAGTTTCTTTACCCTTGGCGGCGATTCTCTTGCGGCAGTAAGGTTAATGGTAAAAATCAATCAGACGTTCAATCGTCAATACCCGCTCAGCCTGCTGCAAACTTACGATACCGTACATTCATTGGCTGAATTTATTGAACATCAACCGGAAAACACCGGCAAAGGGATCGTCTTAAACGAGGGAGGCACTGATAAACCTGCTTTATTTATCGTCCACCCTATTGGCGGACATCTATTGGGATACCGTCACCTGTCGGCCAATTTCGGTGATCAACGTCTGATTGGGCTAGCATTTACACCAGATAGCCTGAATATTGATAAACCGTCTGTTGCAGCGTTGGCGGCTGACTATATCAATCAAATCCGGACCTTCCAGCCTGAAGGCCCTTATGCACTGGCTGGCTGGTCTTTCGGTGGATTGGTGGCCTATGAAATGACCCACCAATTACGGGCTGTGGGGGAAAATGTTTCCCATTGCATCCTGATTGATAGTTTCGCGCCAAACATTCGCACCGATCTGACACTGGATGATACATTCTGCCACCGTCATTTCCTGCTCGATTTACAGGGACAATTCCCGGCTCTGGCACTGGATAACAGCGCTCTCGCCACTAACACGGAAACATTCCTGCGGGCGCTGCATGAGGCCCTGCCACAATCAGCGCAGCTAGATAGCTCACTGACCGAACTTTATACCGTATGGCGCCATAATCTACGTGCATTACTTGATTACTGTCCGCCACAGACTTCACAGCCTTTCTGCCTTATCCGGGCGACACAGGCGTTACCTGATTTTATGGATTACCTCAATCCAACAACAATCACCTCAACGGATCTCGGCTGGCAGGCTTGCGGGCCAGTCAACGTGACACAACTTGATGGTGATCATTACAGCCTATTCCAACATCAACATGTCGGCTCTCTGGTTACCCATCTGAAAAATACCCTGAATTCAGTACCCGCTATTGAGCCAGTTAAGGAGAACATATGATAAAGCCACGTCGGGTTCTGATTGTCGGTTCAAAATTTGGTGAGCTCTATCTCAATGCGTTCCTTCAACCGCGGCCTGATCTTGAGCTGGCGGGGATTCTGGCGCAAGGAAGTGCCCGTTCACAGCAACTGGCCCGTGATTTCAATGTGCCACTATTCCGCTCATTGGATGAATTGCCGGACGATATCGATATTGCCTGTGTGGTCATACGCGCGGAGGTTATTGGCGGCAAAGGCGACCAACTGGCCCAAGCGTTATTGGCACGGGGTATTTCTGTTATTCAGGAACATCCCCTTGATGCAGAGGCTATCAAAACTCACCAGTCAGTCGCTGACAAGCATAACGCGGTGTTTTGGGTAAATAGCTTTTACAGCCAATGTGATGCAGGCAGAAGTTGGTTATATGCAGCACATCAAATCAATAAATTATCACAGCAGCCGCCGCTAAGCGGCTCTCTGATCACCAGCCGCCAGTTGCTTTTTTCAGCGCTGGATCTGTTGTTACAGGCCTGCCATTGCCCGGAGCAAGTGGAGATAGTCTATGCAGGTCAACGCAGTAATGCATTCCATTGCTTTGAACTCCGTTTTGCAGACACAACGATAACGTTAAATGTTCAATCCTATCTGGACCCCAGAGATCCGGATATGCACAACCTTGTCATGCATAAAACAACGCTGATTTGGCCTGCGGGTTATCTGACGCAGGAAGCCAGTTATGGGCCGGTGATATGGACGCCGGTTCTTCATGCCCCGAATCATCTGGATAGTGATCAGAGCCTCTATCTGACTGCCAGTCAGCCTGACGGCGATTACCTGCACCAGCCAACATCACAAATGCTGTGTCCGGCAACCAAAAACTGGATGACAGCCTTTGAATGTAATGGTGCTGAGGGCGTGGCGTTCCTGCTCAATAGCTTAAGTTCTGTCTTAAATGGCGCGCTCTGTCCCCCGGCTTTTTCCTGCGATTACCAACTGCGGTTGGCGGGATTATGGCAACAAATTCTGCACATGATGGGAGAGCCTGTTATCCAAAATGTCACTCCCCCGGTCTGGATTGATCCAGCCCAACTGATACTGGCTAAGGAAGAATGCTGATGACGTGGGCACTCCCTGCACACCCGATGATTCGCCCGTGCCTGACACCCCGTGGCGAGCCTAAATATACCCTGTTAATCTGCCCCTTTGCCGGGGGCAGCAGCAGTGCATTCCGCCAATGGTCCACTCTGGAAAACTCAGATATCGCGGTTTCACTGGTGATTTATCCCGGACGGGACAGCCGCATGAATGAACGTGCTGCAACAAAAATTACATCACTGGCACAATCACTCTCTGACCTGATCGTGTCATTAACGCCTGCCCAGAGAGAAAACCTGATCCTGGCCGGCCACAGTATGGGCGCTCAGGTGGCTTTTGAAACCTGCCAACGCCTTGAACAATATAATTGTTCTCCCAAGTCACTGGTACTTTCGGGGTGTCATGCCCCCCATCTTCAATCCCGCCGCCAATTAAGCGGATTACCCGATCATGAATTCATTGAACAACTGATTAATATCGGCGGGTGCAGCCCGATTTTACGGGAAGATCCGGGATTGCTTGCGCTGTTTTTACCCATGCTACGTGCTGATTTTTTTGCTACAGAACACTATCACCATGTTATTCAGTCGGGTTCAGTAAAACTGAAAACACCCACACTTTTACTTTATGGCAAAGAAGACAAAGAGGCTTCCGCTATGGAGGTTCAGCAATGGCACCACTGGCTTGCCATTGACAAACAAAATCTTTCGTATTGCTGCCAAGAGATTGCCGGCGACCATTTTTACATCACTAAAAAACCACAAAGTTTTATTCGTCACATTACACAATTCATGCAATATATTTATTCACAGGAGTTCGCATAATGGCACCTTTTTCTATCCCAGAACGCTCTATTCCAGAAAAGAAGCTCACTATGACGCCAGATTATCTTTGGAATGGCAAAACACTAGACCAACAACTTGCCGGATGGTCAGGTATCTGGGGTGATAAAACAGCGCTGATCGATCAAGAGCAGCAACTCACTTACCGCGAACTCCATCAATCTGCAGAAAGACTGGCAAGCGGATTATTCCACCGGGGAATACGCCGTGGTGATAACGTCATGGTGCAACTGCCTAACCGCATCTCCTTTGTTGTCACCTGCTTTGCCCTGTTCAGGCTGGGTGCGCATCCAATACTCTTAATGCCTACACAAAGGGCGCATGATGTTCATGCACTTTGCCAGATCGCACGTCCGGTGGCGTATATCATCCCTGATTGCATCCATGACTTTGATTATCGGGAAATGGCACGGGAAGTTGCTGCATCTTGTCCCGATATGCAGCATATAATCGTTGACGGAGAAGCAGAGGAATTTACTGCATTGGCCTCCATAGATGACGAGCCGCTCAATATTTCTGGCCCAGACTATGGCGATATTGCCGTACTTTTGCTTTCCGGAGGAACGACCGGTACACCGAAATTAATTCCGCGCACTTATGATGCCTATACTTATGATTTTGTGCTCTCTGCCCGTCTGTGCTCACTCAATACCGAAAGCGTTTACTTAGCGGTACTGCCTGTTGCACATAACTTCACCTTAGGCAGCCCCGGTATTCTGGGCACACTTTCTCAGGGAGGATGTGTACTTCTGAGTGATACCGCCAGTTGTGATGAAGCCATGCCATTGATCGAACACCATAAGGTGACACATTTAGCATTAGTGCCCGCACTGGCACGACTCTGGGAGCAAGCGCGCGACTGGGAACAAAGCGACCTTTCATCCCTGCGCTGCTTACAAGTCGGGGGTGGCAGACTCACGCCGGAACTGGCAAAACAGGTCATGGCTCGCCTCGGGCCTTTGCAGCAGGTATTTGGTACAGCGGAAGGATTGCTCTGCTATACCCGGCTCGACGATCCTGATGAAGTCATTATCAATACCCAAGGACGCCCATTATCAGAGGAAGATGAGATCAAAATTGTTGATGCTGATATGCAACCTGTCGCATCCGGTGATGTCGGCGAATTGATTACACGAGGCCCTTACACGATTACGGGATATTATCGTGCAGAACAACATAATACTGTCGCGTTTACCCCTGATGGATTCTACCGTACAGGCGATCTGGTCCGCATGGCATCTGATGGTAATCTGATCGTTGAGGGAAGAATCAAAGAGCAGGTTAATCGCAGTGGTGAGAAAATTTCGACCCAAGAAGTTGAAACCCTCTTGCTGCAACATCCGGATATTGATGACGCCGTTGTCATCGCGGTTCCTGATGAACTATTAGGTGAACGCATTTGCGCTTGTGTACCTAAGAATGGCAATCAACCTGATCCCGCACAAATGCAAACATTTTTGCATCAGAAAGGCGTTCAGCGCCATAAAATTCCTGACCAATGGTTGTTTGTGGCGTACTGGCCATTAACGACCGTAGGAAAAATCGACAAACGCCAGTTAGTCCAAATGGCACAAGCAGAACATGGAAGCCCGATGCAGCAATATCACGAACACACCATCGCTATTACCAGCACTCCATTAGATTTAATCACTCACTTGCTTGCAGATAGTGATGAGCCACTTTATACGCTGTATGAAATGAAAGGTGAATGGTCATTGGGAATGGGCAACGCTGCAACTATCAGTGTAGATGCCTCTGGACAACTGACCGATTCACAAGGCCATCGTCACCCATGCGATATCAATACATTGAGCCAGAAGCTTGAGCAGACGCTCAACGCTCTTCCTATCAAAGACTGGCGGGCTTATGGCAGGGCATTATTTGAGTTTTCCCATATGACATATGGTCTGCCGTTAACACAACTCAATTCGCAACTCAATTCGCAGAAAAATGAAGCGCTGATAAAACTCACCGTTCCACTGCATGAATTACGCATAACGCAAGGTCAGGTTCTGGTACGGACACTCAAAGAAGATCAAATCGCCAGATTGAGCGAGAAAGTCAGACAAGCTGATCAATCGGGCACACCGGTTTTCCCCTATGCGAAAGAGATGGCAATAACCAACACCGCAGACGCCGTAAAAAATTATCAGGATAACGTTGCGAATGCAGTTAAGGATATTGGCGCAGGTCTTTATCAAAAAGTGATCCTGTCACGTAAAGTTGAACTGGGTTCAGATATTGATATAACACACAGTTATTGGTTAGGTCGTCAGGCCAACACACCAGCCCGTTCTTTCTTCTTACGGGATGAAGATTTTTCTGCTTACGGTTTCAGTCCGGAAACCGTGGTTGAAGCAGATGGTACAGGTTGGATCAGCACCCAACCATTGGCTGGCACAAGAGCATTGACACAAGACAAGGAACAGAATCAACGGCTACGGGCAGATCTACTTTCTGACCCGAAAGAAATTTCTGAACACGCCGTTTCTGCTAAATTAGCGCTGGAAGAATTAGAATCGATTTGTCAGGCAGACACGCTTTGCGTATCAGAGTTTATGGCTATCCGTGAGCGTGGTTCGGTACAACATTTAGCATCACGGGTAAAAGGATTACTGCAAACAGACAAAAATCGTTGGGATGCATTTATTGCCCTATTCCCGGCGGTTACTGCTTCGGGAATACCGAAAAAAAATGTCCTACAAGCCATTTCTGATTATGAAGGTGAACCCCGCCGACTTTATAGTGGCAGTGTCATGCTATTGGATAGCGCAGGCAAACTGGATGCTGCACTGGTATTACGCTCTCTCTATCAACATAAAGGACGTTGCTGGCTTCAGGCTGGTGCAGGTCTGGTCAGAGATTCAAAACCAGAAAGAGAATGGCTGGAAACCTGTGAAAAACTGGACTGCATTATAAAATATGTCCGGCCTTATGCCGGAGAAAAACGCTAAACGTCTATTGAAATAAGTAGCAATAAGTAGCAATAAGTAGCAATAAGTAGAAATAACATATAAGAGAAAACCAGATATCACTCTGGTTTTCTCAAAACACCTTAAATTCTGACTATTTTTCAGGAAAATTTAATGCGTATTATTGCTGTACGACATGCCGAAACCCAATGGAATATTGATGGCATTATTCAGGGACGCCTTGATAGTCCCGTGACTGAAAAAGGATTTCGCCAAATTGATTCATTATTGGCAGCAATCAAAAATTTTCCCATTCGTAAAGTGAATACCAATAGATTTCGATTTGATTCTTATCGACACGGAATCGCCTGAGGAATAGTCATTAAATACCCCTCAAAAAAGTCTCCCGTAACAAAATCTGTAATAGCAGCAATTAACAGCATACTGATAGACTTGGTGGCAGCAATATCCCAAAAAACAGGTTTAGCCACAGAAACAGCAGTGTTCAGAGATTGCAAATAAATTTTCAGTATTATTCTCACCACGTGAAATAAAAAGCGCCCGACTGTATCTATTCTTAATAATTGAAAATAATCCTGATAAAAAGAGTTCACCATGAATAAGAACAGCCAAAATTATATAAAATGGTGGTTGGAGCAGGAAAGATTAAGAACAAATAATGGAATCCCTGTAAAAATAACACTGGCAGGAATTAAGTTATCTGTTATTCCTCAAGTATTCCTTCCATCCCCATTACAAACGCATTCTACACCGTTACTTATAAAAAATATTAGACATCATAATTTCACAGGGAAAAAAGTTCTTGATATAGGAACTGGCAGTGGTGTTCTTGCCATTTATTCTGCCCTTAATGGCGCATCTTTGATAACAGCAACAGATATCGATGACCATATATTATACCATGCTAAAAATAATGCTTATCTGAATAAGATTACTGACATCCATTTTATGAACAGTAATCTCTTTGAGTCTGTCGAAGGTAAATATGATTACATATTTGCTAATGGGCCAATTTCTCCTGAATCTTGGTCAGAAAAAAGCCTTTCAGGACATACCATATCAAGTTACGGAGAAACGCTTTTTAGCCAGTATCGTAACTATCTGACAGATGAAGGGACAATGTTTATGGCATTCGCAGAATTTGGCCCGGTGGAGACATTCTACAAAACACTTCAAAAGCATTCCGTTATACACAAAGAAAAAAGAGAGGAAAAATTTGGGGTATGGTGGAGTTTTCATGAAATAAAAAAATAAATTCGATAAACAGCAGAAATGGTATCAGTCGATCCATTTGCAGTAAGACTTGTACTATCTATATCCATCTATATCCAATAGGGTCTTACGCATATACCGTTTCATTCGATAGTATTTCTCAGGCTCCTTCTTCGTTTAATGTTGAAGCTCAATATGCAACGAATAGTGGCTATAGGACTGTATCCACAATGGGGCCAGGTTCATATACTATCAGAGGTAATAATGGTGCTGGTCAGGATCGTATTCGCTTCAAAAGCCATTCAATAGTCCCGTTCAAGTAGTATTGAGTTTTCCCTGCCGTCATTTTCCCCTGAATTCGACAGGTGACTTTGTCATATCATTACAATCACTTCCATTTCCAGACAATAAAACATAAGCAATATTACACATGAAATAGTTTCCATTATTTATTGTTTTTGATTATAACAAATCATATCGAGAGCACCTTCGGCGCAAAAACTCTTTTTCTCAAACAATAAACAATTCAGCTCTCATCTTAGATTCAAGTTAATCAAAGAAGGAAATGGATATGTCACACAACTACAATCACTCTTCGGAAATTCCTTTAGTTATTAATAACAACGGGTCTCTTTCTATTCACTCATATCCGTTAAGCTCTCCTCAGCAAGCAATATGGTTTGATCAGATTTTTCGTTCTGATGCCTCCTACAATGTTGGCCTTCTTGTCTGCATTGAAGGAGAATTAGACGAAAACGTGTTCACCCGTGCTTTTGAGGCCATTGTATATCGCCATGATGTACTACGCTTACAACTTCTCAATATTCAGGCATTACCTGTCCAAAAAATTGCGGATACTCTTAAAGAATCCATAGTAATACGCGACTTTTCATCGCAATCAGATACCAAAATTGATGTGACACTCACTATTGCAACCGAGTTCATGCGACCGTTCCAAATGGCCGGAAAACTATGGCGTTCCAAGTTATTATGTGTGAATCAGACATACCGATACTGGCAATTTTGTTGTCATCATTTGATCATGGATGGTATGGGATTGTTCCTGCTTCTTGAAGAGGTCATTAATGCCTATAACCATCTGCTAAAAGAGAACCCCCTGAGTCCCCAAAAAGCCCCCTCCTATCTGGATTTTATTAAGGATGATCGAGCTTATATAAACTCTCAGCGTTACTCATGTGATTTGCAGTTCTGGTTGAAACGCTATGAAAACTTACCTCCGCCTTTGCTGCATCCTATCAGTGCCAGCCAGAGTGTGATTAACAAACCAAGCAAACCAGTCTTATGGTCAATCGACCCCGTTATTTTTAAACGTATTGAGCAAGCCATTAATGGACAGAAATTATCCCTGTTGCACTTCATTTATACCCTGCTGGCCTGCTATTTCTTCCGGACGACAGGGATAGATGAAATTGTCATCGGGATCCCTGTACACAACCGTAAAAATATCCAACAAAAACACACGGTAGGCCTGTTTGCGTCCGTAATACCAATCGGTGTGACAATTTCATCAGAAGATACCTTTCGTGATGTGATGAACAAAGCCACATCTGAAATTAAACTTTGTTATAAACACCAACATTTTCCTATTTCGGAACTCAACCGACAAACACATATCCGGCAAAAAACAGGGCGAAATCAATTATTTGATATAACATTGTCATTTGAACCCTTTAACGCCAATTTGCATCTTGAAGGGGAAACAACCAGAACCAAACTGTTGGATTTATACAGTTGCACACCTTATCCCTTTTCGGTCAGAATCAAGCAATACACTGATACCTCCTCTCCCGAAAATAACGATTCTCCTATCACAATTGAGCTTGGCTTTTCTACCGATTACTTTAGCTTCGAAGAAGTCAGTGCTCTCCAATCTCGTCTTGCTGTCTTACTGGATGCAGCGCTTAACAATATGGATGCACCAATCGCCGATTTGCCCATTTTGCCGGGAGCAGAGCGTCATAAGATATTGATGGATTTCAATGCAACACAAGCCCATTTCCCACAGGATGCTCTGATCCATCAACTAGTTGAAGCGCAGGTGAGACAGACACCGGACGCGATTGCGGTATGTTTTGGAGGCCAATCTCTGAGTTATGAGATTCTGAACTGCCGAGCCAATCAGCTTGCCCATCATTTAATCGCTCTGGGGGTTAAGCCGGGTGATCGCGTGGCGATTTGTGTTACACGTAGTTTGAATATAGTGATTGGTTTCTTGGGTATCCTTAAAGCGGGAGGCGTTTATGTCCCACTCGACCCCACTTATCCAACAGAACGACTGAGGTATATGCTGGAAGATGCGGAGCCTACCGTTTTCCTTACCCAGACGACGCTAACTGACCCTCTGACCACGACTATACCCACAGTTAACCTCGACAATCCGGCATCCTTTTCTACTCTATCATCCAAAAATCCCGAAGTGAAAGCTCTCGGTCTGACCTCACGCCATCTGGCTTATATCATTTATACTTCGGGCTCCACGGGGCAGCCCAAGGGAGTGATGATCGAACATCGCAGCTTGTGCAATTTGCTTGTCACACAACAAAACGCGCTTACCCTGTCCCCTAATAGCCGGGTTTTACAATTTGCTTCGTACAGTTTCGATGCTTGCATCTGGGAATGTTGTATGGCGCTTTTAGCCGGAGCTCGCCTCTATTTAGCCACACACGATCATCTGCTTCCCGGCGCTGCTCTCTCCCGATTCTTAGCGGATAATGCTATTACGCATGCCCTCTTGTCACCCACCGTCTTGGCTGCAATGGATACCTTGCCTGATACCCTGCAAACCTTGATTGTAGGTGGAGAAGCTTGTCCATCCACTCTAGTTAAACGCTGGTCACAGGGGCGGCAGCTAATCAATGCCTATGGGCCAACAGAAATCACAGTCTGCGCCACGCTCTATCAATGTCGTTATCAGACAGAGACGGCTCCACCAATTGGCTATCCTATTGCTAATACCCGAATTTATCTTCTTGATGCTTGTGGTCAACCCGTTCCAATAGGTGTCATTGGTGAGATTTATATCGGTGGTGTTGGTGTAGCCCGGGGCTATCTGAATCATCCCGAACTCACCGCCGGACGCTTCCTGACAGATCCGTTTTCTCCCCATTCTGATGCACGAATGTACAAAACGGGTGATCTAGGACGCTGGTTGCCCGATGGTAAGATTGAATATCTCGGCCGCAATGATTTTCAGGTCAAAATACGTGGCTTTCGTGTTGAACTGGAAGAGATCGAGGCAAGATTGGTGCAATGTCATGGCGTGCGAGAAGCTGTGGTATTACTCCGTAAAAATGAAAAAAGTCAACCCCGTCTGGTCGCCTATCTATTACCGCAAGCGGGAATTGAACTCGTGCCGGGGGAATTACATCAGCAGCTCGCGCAACACCTTGCTGACTATATGTTACCCCGTGCCTTTGTGGTACTCGACACTTTCCCTTTAACGCCCAATGGCAAACTTGACCGTCAGGCGCTACCGGAACCCGATCAAACAGCAATCGTCACACGCAGTTATGAAATACCCGTGGGGGATGCCGAAATAACGCTGGCACAAATTTGGAAAGGGTTACTGAGTGTGGACAACATGAGTCGTCATGATAATTTTTTCGAACTCGGTGGGCATTCATTAATAGCGGTCGACCTGATAAAACAGCTGGATAGTCTGAATTGGCGACTGGATATCCATACTGTACTCAGTACCCCTGTGCTGAATGAGATGGCACAAGCGATGCAGAGATATTCGGCCCAAGAAAATTCGGGAGATGTTATTGTACCACCCAATCTCATCCCTGATTGTTGTACTGCCATTACCCCTGATATGTTGACTTTAGTTTCCCTGTCTCAACATGAAATTGAAGCCATAGCTGCACAAATCCCCGGTGGCGCAGCCAATATTCAGGACATCTATCCGCTCGCACCACTGCAAGAAGGTATTTTGTTCCACCATCGCCTGCAATCTCAAGGCGATACCTATCTGTTACGCAGTATACTTGCTTTCGACAATCGTAAACGTCTTAATGCCTTTCTCACCGCCTTACAGCAATTGATTGACCGCCATGACATTCTGCGTACTGCAATATACTGGAAGGAATTAGCACAGCCAGTACAAAGTGTTTGGCGTCATGCCTCTCTGGCAATCAGTACGTTTGTACCAAATGAAGAACAAGATATCCCGTCTCAATTATTGGCACATACCGATCCAAACCAACGTCGTCTGAATTTAAGCCAGGCTCCCCTCTTCTCCGCTGATATAACCTATGACCCCCATCAGGAGGAATGGCTGCTGGCGTTGTGCTTCCATCATTTAGTCTGCGACCATATGACACTGGAACTTATCATCGCGGAAATCAGTGAACAACTGCATGGCCAAACGGAAAGCAGCTATATCCGGCATCAACGGGATGAAAAAAAACACCTCCCTATCTTGCCTTACCGAAATTTTGTTGCTCAGTCTCTGCAAATACCGGCTTCAGCACATGAAATCTTTTTCCGTGAAATGCTCGCTGACGTGGATGAGCCAACCGTGCCCTTCGGTATGCTGGATGTCCACAGTGGAACTCAACAGATAATAGAAGCCACACAGTCCATTGATACCCCATTGACAAGGGAAATTCACCTGCAAGCCCGCCGTCAGGGAGTCAGTCCCAGTATCTTATTTCATGTTGCATTGGGGCTTGTGTTGGCAAAAATCAGCGGACGTGATGATGTCGTTTTCGGCACCGTCTTGTTGGGACGTATGCAGGGCAGAGCCGGTATCGAACAAACCATGGGGCTTTTTATTAATACACTCCCCATACGACTTCGGCTGGCAGGTAACAACGTACAGGCTGCCATTCAAGCGACTTATCTCAGCCTGATGCAATTGCTGGAACACGAACAGGCACCGCTGACGCTGGCACAACATTGTAGCGGCATCATACCCCCCCTGCCGCTCTTCAACACCTTACTCAATTATCGCCATAGTCAATCGGAAGCTCCCTTCGCAGGCTGGGAAGGGATACGTCAACTGACAGTAGACGCAAGGAGCAACTATCCGCTGACTTTATCTGTCGATGATTTAAGTGACAAATTCCGATTAATCGCCATGACGGTATCAGGCATTGATCCGACACGCCTGCTGGCTTATATCACTACCGCCTTAACAGGCTTAGTTGAAGCGCTGGCAACTCAACCTCAACGCCCTGTTTTAAGCTTACCCATTTTACCTGCCAACGAACGCCAGCAGTTACTGGTAGATTTCAACGCTACACAGACCTACTTTCCACAGGAAGCGTTAATTCATCGACTGTTCGAAGCACAAGTGCAACGAACACCAGATGCCATCGCCGTCGTCTTTCAAAATCAGTCAATGAGTTATCACGAGTTGAACCAACGCGCCAATTGTTTAGCTCACCATTTGATAACGTTGGGAATACAGCCTGATGATCGTGTGGTGCTGTGTATTGAACGTAGCATGGAAATGATGGTGGGGATATTGGGTATTCTTAAGGCAGGTGGAGCCTATGTACCGCTCGATCCAACCTATCCGGCTGAACGATTGGCCAATATATTCAACGATGCCAAGCCAAAAGTTTTACTGACCCAAGCTTACTTGAAGGAAAAACTGAACTGTATTGTCCCGACCTTGATGCTTGATGATGTCACGTATCCTGACTTACCGCCAGAACCCGTTCCGGATATTCAGATACCGAATCTAAATTCACATCATCTGGCTTATATTATCTATACCTCAGGTTCAACAGGTCAACCCAAAGGCGTGATGGCAGAACATGGTAATGTCTGCAACTATCTGCTTTGGGCATTAGAATATGGTCTTACTGACAAACAACAGGATGGCATTGTTTCATCACCGTTAGCCTTTGATGCCACAGTGACCAGTCTTTACCTACCCTTACTGTGTGGTGGAAAACTTCAGCTACTCCGGGATGGAGAAGAGTTGTCTGAACTGCTTCCCACATTACTTTCGATGACGTCAGGCGCTTTGGTTAAAATTACGCCCAGTTACTTTTCAGTCATCGGTCAGAAACTAAAAGAAATGGGACAAAAATGCCCGGCTCATTGTTTTGTTGTGGCCGGCGAAATATTGCCCAAAGATACCGTGTCACTCTGGCGCGAACTATCGCCTGACTCCCGTATCATTAACGAATACGGCCCAACCGAAACGACCGTGGGCTGTACTATCTTTGATACCCAACACCCAAGCCGCTTTATTGATAACTTACCGATTGGTCATCCCATTGCCAATACTCAAGTCTATGTTCTCGATCCCTATGGAGAATCAGTGCCGATGGGAAGCCCAGGTGAACTTTACATTGGAGGGGCAGGTATCGCCCGTGGTTACCTGAATCGCCCCGATCTGACAAAGGAACGTTTCCGCTTGAATCCATTCTCTGCCCTCTCCGGGGAACGCTTATATAAAACCGGTGATTTAGGGCGTTGGTTGCCTGATGGTACGATTGAATATCTGGGACGGAATGATTTTCAAGTCAAGCTGCGCGGTTTTCGGATTGAACTCGGAGAAATCGAAGCAAAACTGCGACAATGCCAAGGCGTGCGCGAAGCCGTAGTGCTGGCTCGCAAAGAAGATGACAAACACCAGAAACGCTTGGTCGCGTATCTGCTGGCCGAAGAAAATAAGACCCCTGAACCTACAGAACTGCGGCGGCAACTGGCACAACAACTCACTGAATATATGCTGCCCAGCGCTTTTGTCATCCTTGATGATTTTCCCCTGACACCCAATGGCAAACTCAATCGCGCTGCCCTGCCCGAACCCGATCAAGCTGCAATCGTGTCGCGAGACTATGTTGCGCCAGAGGGGGATCTGGAAATCACACTGGTTCAGATTTGGCAAAAA
The DNA here is from genome assembly GCF_033949345.1 of Xenorhabdus littoralis. Classification (NCBI taxonomy): domain Bacteria; kingdom Pseudomonadati; phylum Pseudomonadota; class Gammaproteobacteria; order Enterobacterales; family Morganellaceae; genus Xenorhabdus; species Xenorhabdus littoralis. Next base: position 14,404 of record NZ_VCDP01000023.1, on the reverse strand, counting down.
TTGTTAGGATTGGAGCGGGTTGGCCGTTATGACCATTTTTTTGAACTGGGTGGTCATTCACTTATCATCGTCAGCCTTATCGAGCAGCTACGCAGCCAAGGCTGGGATCTTGACATCCATACCGTATTCTCCACGCCAATACTGACAGACATGGCAGAAGCCATACAGGCAGAACAAGACAACCCGGCTGTTTTCAATATTCCCCCCAATCTCATCACTGACAATTGCACGACTATCACGCCAGATATGTTACCGCTGGTCTCTCTGTCCCAGCATGAAATTGATACTATCGCCAATACAGTCACTGGTGGTACCGCTAATATTCAGGATATTTACCCTCTTGCGCCACTACAGGAAGGCATTCTGTTCCATCATATTCTGCAACAACAGGGTGATATTTATCTGTTACGTAACTTACTCACTTTTGATACCCGTGAACGTCTTGATGCCTTTCTGGTCGCTCTGCAACAGGTTATCGACCGGCACGATATTCTACGCACTTCGTTCTACTGGCAAAAATTGACTCAGCCCGTACAAATTGTCTGGCGGAAAGCACGCCTTCACATCAACACCTTTGTGCCAAACAGCAAGAGCAAACAGGATATCCAGTCCCAATTGTTGGCATATACCGATCCTCAGCAACGGTGCCTTGATATAAATAAAGCCCCACTTTTCGCCGCCGATATCGTACATGAACCTCATCAAGATGAATGGTTGCTCTCTCTGTCGTTCCATCATCTCATCAACGATAATATCACCGTGGGCGTTATCATTACTGAAATCCATAAACTACTGAACAAATGCAGTACTGCGAACTTACCTACTCCTTTGCCTTACCGTAACTTTGTCGTCCAGTCCTTGTGCCTGCCAACATCAGTACATGAAACCTATTTCCGTGAAAGACTCGCCGATGTGGATACGCCGACAGCGCCTTTTGGCATACTGGATGTTCACAGCGGGGACAAATTGGTCACAGCCATCACACAATCGCTGGATACGGAACTGAACAGGTCTATCCGTGCAATCGCCAATCGCCAAGGTGTCAGCCCCAGTGTCTTGTTCCATGTCGCATGGGCACAAGTACTGGCAAAAACAAGCGGAAGTGATGATGTCGTCTTCGGAACAGTCTTGCTGGGACATATGCAGGGAAATACAAATACTGAGCGGGGTATTGGTTTATTTATCAATACATTACCCATTAGAATTCAACTTGCAGGCAACAGTATACAAGAAGTCTTAAGAGAGACGTTCCACCATCTCACTATGCTGCTGAAACATGAACAGGCTCCTCTTTCCCTGGCTCAACGATGTAGCGGCATTACTCCCCCGCTACCCCTTTTCAGCTCACTACTCAACTATCGACATAGCAAAATCAATGTCACTCTCGCGACATGGGAAGGTATCCGCTTGATGACGATACCGGAGAGAACCAACTACCCTATAACTTTATCCATAGATGACTTGACCGATGAATTCCGGTTACATGTTTTGACTGTGCCTGATATCGATCCAACCCGGCTAATCACCTATATGATCACCGCTTTAAAAAATCTGACTGAAGCGTTGGAAACCGCTCCCCAACGACTTATCGCCGACATTCCCATTTTATCGGCGGCTGATCGCCAGCAGGTGCTGATGGGCTTTAACTCTACCCTAAGAACATATCCACAAGACACGCTAATTCATCAATTAGTTGAAGAGCAGGCTCAGCGTACACCCGATGCTACTGCCGTCGTCTTTGAAGATCTCTCACTCAGTTATAATGAGTTGAATCGCCAGGCTAACCAACTTGCTCATTATCTGATTGCATTGGGTGTGCATCCAGAAGCTCGAGTAGCAATTTGTGTTGAACGCAGTCTGGAAATGATCATTGGCTTGCTCGCTATTCTCAAAGCAGGTGGCGCTTATGTACCACTCGATCCGACTTATCCGACAGAACGACTAATGTATATGTTGGAAGATGCTGCTCCCATCGCACTGCTTACCCAAACTATGCTAATTGATCCACTGAGCAGCACCTTGCCCACCGTCAACCTCGACAATCCAAATCCTGCGATTGCAACTATGCCAACCAAAAATCCGGATGCCCGGATACTTGGCCTGACACCAAACCATTTAGCCTATGTGATTTATACCTCGGGATCGACCGGCCAGCCGAAAGGGGTAATGGTCGAACACGCCAATATTATTCGCCTGTTCGCCGCAACTCAGGCACGTTTCCAGTTTAATAACGATCTATTTAATAATCAGGATGTCTGGACACTGTTCCACTCGTTTGCCTTCGATTTCTCAGTATGGGAATTGTGGGGAGCGTTGGCTTACGGTGGTCGGCTGATTGTGATTACGGCAGATTGTGCCCGCTCACCGCAAATGTTCTATTCGTTACTGTGCCGTGAACAGGTGACGATACTGAACCAGACTCCCAGCGCTTTCCGCCAGTTGATTGCCGCTCAGGATGCTCTTTCCTCTTACCTTTCGCATTCTCTGCGTTGCATCATTTTTGGCGGTGAGGCATTAGAACTACATACACTTGCGCCGTGGGTTGCACGCAATCCGACTCATCAGACTCGTCTGGTGAATATGTACGGTATCACCGAAATTACCGTACATGCCACCTATCGTGAACTAACGGAATCCGATATCCACTCAGGGCGCGGCAGTCTGATTGGTCAGCCGCTCTCTGATCTGCGGATTTATATTCTTGATGCCCTTGGTCAGCCTGTTCCTTTCGGCGTTGCCGGTGAACTTTATATTACCGGAGCCGGTGTTGCGCGTGGCTATCTGAATCGTCCTGAACTGACCGCAGAACGTTTCCTCGCCGACCCGTTCTCCCCGGATTCAAATACCCGCATGTACAAAACCGGCGATTTGGGTCGCTGGCTGCCGGATGGCAATATCGAATATCTCGGCCGCAATGACTTTCAAGTCAAGATCCGTGGTTTCCGTATTGAGTTGGGCGAAATTGAGGCAAGACTGGAACAATGCCATGGTGTACGTGAAGCTGTTGTTCTGGCGCATGATGATCTTTCTTTTGAAAGCACAGCAGCACAGAAACGTCTGGTTGCCTACTTGCTGCCTCAGGCGGGAGTTGAATTGATACCTGCCGAACTGCGTCAGCAACTCAGCCGGTATCTAGCTGACTATATGCTGCCCAGTGCTTTTGTCACGCTAGAATCTTTTCCGCTGACGGCAAACGGTAAACTCGATAGACAGGCATTCCCTGCTCCAAATCAGTCTGCTGCCGTCATACACAGCGATGAAGCACCTATAGGTGATATCGAAATAACACTGGCTCAAATCTGGCAGGAGCTTCTGAGATTAGAACAAGTCGGTCGTCATGATAATTTCTTTGTGCTGGGTGGGCACTCGCTGATGATCATGCAATTGATCGCACGCATTCAAGCTGAATTTTTCGTCAACATTCCTATGACGACATTATTCCTTACCCCGACTTTATCGAAACAAGCCAATGTGGTTTTCTTAGCTCAAATTAATGAAATAGGGGAAAACGACCTTGATTCGTTAAACAATATGCTCGATTCACTGTCGCCGGAAGAAATTGCGGAAATGATAAGCAGAGGGACGGATCAATGACTAAAATAAATATGAATTGCAATCAGCTGAAACGTCTCGCCCTAGAGAAAAAAATAAAGGCGCAGTTGAAAGCGCGCTCTGCTACCCAACAATATTCTTCAATCAAACCAGCCAGCAGGCAATATCCTGTGTTGCTATCCTTTGCACAGCAACGCCTGTGGCTCCTTGCTCAATTCGATCCGGCAGCCAGTCAAGCTTACCATCAATCGGCTGCTCTGCGTCTTAATGGAAAGCTGGATTGCCCTGCACTCACTATCGCACTGAATCATCTCGTTGCCCGACAAGAGAGCCTGCGAACCCGCTTCACTGTGATTGAGGGACAACCCTATCAGCATATCGATCCCCCTGATACGGGTTTTACACTGACTTATATTGATTTGCGTTCATTATCGAATGAAAAAAACAAAATGAGTCGTGTCGCTGAACAGCTCAAACATGAAACGCATATTCCCTTTGATTTTTCTCAAGGCCCCCTAATCCGGGGGCAATTGTTACAACTGGAAGAAGAGGAACATGTATTGCTCCTTATACAACACCACATCATCTCCGATGGTTGGTCAGTAGAAATCTTTCTTCGCGAATTAAGCGTGCTTTACCATGCGGCTGTCGAGAAGCGGGCAAATCCCCTTTCTCCCTTATCCATTCAGTACGCTGACTATGCTATCTGGCAAAGGAAAAGATTTCAGGGGGATGTTTTAGCGACACAACGTGATTTCTGGCAAACACAGCTTCAAGGTGCGTCTGAATTACTGACTCTACCCACAGATCGACCCAGGCCATCAGTGCAAAGTTATGTCGGAGATAAGGTGCCTATTCACTTTGATGCGAGTATATTGAATGCTCTCAAGGCACTGGGGCTACGTCACAATATAACATTGTTTATGACGTTGCTTGCAGGTTGGAGCATCGTGCTAAGCCGCCTGAGTGGCCAGAATGATATTGTTATCGGTACCCCTGTCGCTAACCGTCAGCGGCATGAATTGGAGGGCTTGATTGGCTTTTTCGTCAATACCCTGCCGCTGCGTATAAAACCAGAAAACTGCAATACGTTGGCCGAGCTCCTTGCTTATGTTCGTGAACAGGCTTTAGCGGCCTATACCCATCAAGACCTGCCTTTTGAGCAGTTGGTGGATGTCCTGCAACCGGTTCGCAGCCTAAGCCACAGTCCAATTTTTCAGGTTATGCTGGTTTTGAACAATACCCCGCCGTTTTCCCTGGAATTATCCGGTTTATCCGTCTCATTCATTGAGCAAGCACACAACAGTACCCATTTTGATCTGACATTGTCGCTGACTGAAACCGAACACAATCTGCATGGCTATCTAGAGTATGCTTCAGATTTGTTTGATTCAGCGACAGTTGAACGTATAGCGGGCTATCTCATCCATGTTCTGACCGCGATGACGACTGCTGATGAAACGCAGGATATTTCACATTTGTTCACACTGCCTGTTTCTGAACGCCAGCAATTACTCGTTGATTTCAACCTAACGCAAACCGACTTTCCACAAAATGGCTTAATTCACCAACTCTTTGAAGAACAAGTACAAAGAACACCAAACGCCATTGCTGTATCCTTTGAAGAAGGATCATTGAGTTATGACGAACTAAACCGCCATGCCAATCGCTTGGCCCATCACTTGAGAAAGCTCGGTGTATGTCCTGATGATAGAGTAGCGATATGTTCTGAACGTAGTCTGGAACTGGTTGTGGGATTATTGGGTATCCTAAAAGCGGGTGGTGCCTATGTCCCCCTTGATCCGGCTTATCCGGCAGATAGGTTGACTGATATACTCAATGATGCTTCACCAGTCGTATTGCTTACCCAAGGGGCATTCATTGATAAAATAGACGGCCAACTGCCTGCCATCATATTGGATATCAAAGCATCCACTGATCCTGACTTACCGGACCATAATCCCCCCAGCCTCGCCCCCGGCCTGACATCACGGAATCTGGCCTATGTCATCTATACTTCTGGCTCGACGGGTTTACCCAAAGGGGTCATGGTAGAACATCGCAATGTTCTTCGCCTGATCATCAATAATAATTTCGCCGATATCGGTTCAGATGACTGTGTTGCACACTGTGCGAACATTGCCTTCGACGCATCAACGTGGGAAATCTGGTCTGCCCTGCTCAATGGCGGACGCTTGCATATCGTTTCACCTTCATTATTACTCGAACCACTGCATTTCCGTGATTCACTGATAAAAGGGCAAGTCACTGCATTATGGCTAACCGCTGGGTTATTCAATGAATACCTCAATATGCTTACGCCTATGTTTGAACAATTACGTTACCTGATCATCGGTGGTGATGTCCTTAATCCACAAAAGATCAGACAAATACAGTTAGCGGAAACTCAGCCGGTACATCTGATCAACGGATATGGCCCGACTGAAACAACAACATTCGCAACAACCTATACCATTACATCACAGATTAATTTCACTGATTCCATTCCGATTGGTCGCCCTATCGCCAATACCCAGATTTATATCCTTGATATTAACCGCCAACCCGTACCACTTGGTGTCACAGGTGAGATCTATATTGCCGGTGCCGGTGTTGCCCGAGGGTATCTGAACCGACCTGAACTGACTGCTGAATCTTTCCTTCCCAATCCGTTTTCCTTTGATCCGGATGCGCGCATGTACAAGACTGGTGACCTTGCTTACTGGCTACCTGATGGCAATATTAAGTATATTGGTCGCCGTGATTTCCAAATTAAGCTACGCGGTTTCCGAATTGAACCGGGCGAAATTGAAGAACATCTCACCCAATGTTGCCATGTCCGTGAAGCTGTTGTGATTGTCCGGGAAGACAAGCCAGGGGAAAAGCGGCTGGTCGCTTATCTGCTCGCCGAACCCAATACTAAAATAATACCTTCAGAACTGCGTCAACAACTCGCACGATCCCTCGCCGAATATATGTTGCCCAGTGCATTTGTCACACTCAATACTTTCCCGCTAACCTCCAACGGCAAACTCGATCGACAAGCCCTTCCAACACCAGACCAAACAGCGATCGTGACACACGGCTATGAGGCACCTGTTAATGATATGGAAATTGCCCTGGCTGAAATCTGGCAAACGTTACTAGGGATAGAAAAGGTCGGCCGGTTTGACCATTTCTTTGAGCTCGGTGGACATTCCTTACTTGCGGTTCAACTGGCAGCACGGATCCGACAGACTCTGTTGCGGGAACTCCCCTTACAGCAATTGTTTGCTCACCCGCTCCTTGCTGATTTAGCCATTCAGCTTACTGAGGCTTCAAAAACCGCCCAATTCCGCATTCCTATCGCCGATCGTTGTCAACCACTGCCACTCTCTTTTTCTCAACAACGCTTGTGGTTTCTCGCCCAACTCGATCCGACTGCGAATTTGGCCTACCATATCCCGACCGCGTTACATCTCAGCGGACACCTTAATCGTCAGGCATTCAATACAGCCCTTAATCATTTAATTACCCGACATGAGATCTTGCGTACCCGCTTTGTTCTCGTCAATGAACAACCTTGTCAACACATTGATGCAGCAAACAACGGCTTTGCTTTATCTTATTTAGATCTCCGTCAATTAGATGAATCCTCCCATACAGCTTACGTTGACAATCAACTTGAATTAGAAGCACAAACTCCGTTCGATTTTACCCATCAGTCACTGATTCGAGGTCAGCTACTACAACTGGAAGATGAAGAATATCTATTTATCCTTACTCAACACCACATGATTTCCGATGGTTGGTCAATGGGGATACTCATCCGGGATTTGGTGGCTTTCTATCAGGCAGCACTTGTGGAGCAAGAAAATCCCCTTCCTCCTCTTCCCATTCAATATGTTGATTATGCCGTCTGGCAACGCAGATGGTTGCAGGGAGATATCTTAGCAGTACAGCGCGATTTTTGGCTGGCACAGTTGAAAGATGCCCCGGCGCTATTAACACTCCCTACCGATAAACCACGTCCACAAATGCAACACTACATCGGTAATCACATCGCTATTCATTTAGATACTGATTTGACCGCCAGCCTTAAAGCGCTCGGACAACGCCAGAACATGACATTATTTATGATGTTACTGGCAGGCTGGAGTATCGTGCTTTCGCATCTGAGTGGTCAGGATGATATTGTTATAGGGACTCCCGTAGCCAATCGCCAACACAGTGAGCTAGAAGAATTGATTGGCTTTTTCGTTAACATCCTGCCTTTGCGTGTCCACCTAAAACACGGCAATACAGTGGCAGAACTGCTTGCCCAGATCCGTGAAAGGGCACTCGCCGCTTATGCCCATCAAGATATGCCTTTTGAACAGTTGGTAGACGCCTTGCAACCCATTCGCAGCCTGAGCTACAGCCCGCTTTTTCAGGTTATGCTCACGTTGAATAACACCCCATCTCAGCATTTTGAATTGCCGGGTTTGTCTGTCTCACGCATTGAATATGTCCCCCACCATACTCACTTTGATCTCACATTATCACTCACTGAAACTGAGGATGGTCTGCATGGTCGCCTGGAATACGCTTCAGATTTGTTCGATCATGCCACCGTTGAGCGAATAGGGGGTTATCTCACTAATATACTTTCGGCCATCGCTACCGATGAAACCCAATCTCTTGCTCATCTGTCAGTCCTATCCGCCATAGAACGTCAGCAATTACTCGTGGATTTCAACAATACTCAAGCTGATTTACCGAAAGATATTTTGATTCATCAACTGTTTGAAGCACAGGTAAAGCGCACACCAGATGCCATTGCTGTGATTTTTGAAAACCAAACATTGAACTATGATGAATTGAATAAACGCGCCAATCGTCTGGCACACCATCTCATTATGCTGGGAATACATCCTGACGATCGGGTGGCGATTTGTATTGAACGCGGTGTGGAGATGGTTGTGGGATTATTAGCTATTTTCAAAGCAGGTGGTGCTTATGTACCGCTCGATCCGGCTTATCCCCCCAAACGACTGGCCTATATGCTTAACGATGCAGCGCCCGCAGTTCTCTTGACGCACAGCACCCTGACCAAGACTCTGGATTGCCATGTCCCTATCATCTTGCTGGATACCGTGGAGTTGAATCAATTACCCGATAGTAATCCTGAAACCAATACGCTCGGTTTGACCTCACATCATTTGGCCTATGTCATTTATACCTCAGGATCAACGGGTCAACCGAAAGGGGTCATGGTCGAACACCGCAGTTTGTACAATCTGCTGATCAACCATATGAATATGATGGCACTGACGTCAGAGAGCCGTGTATTGCAGTTTACCTCGAACAGTTTCGATGTCAGTATTTCGGAATACTGCATTGCACTGCTGAGCGGAGCCTGTCTCTATCTTGCCAAACGAATCAGTCTGTTACCCGGTAAGACACTCTCCCATTATTTAGAAATCAATGTAATTACCCATGCTCTTTTGCCAACAAAGGTTCTGGCTGCAATGGATTATCTTCCCGATACACTACACACGTTGGTTGTAGGCGGTGAGACTTGTCCAGTGAGTCTGGTCAGACGCTGGGCACAAAAACGACGTATGTTTCATGACTATGGCCCAACAGAAGCCACGATTTGTGCCACTCGTTATTTATGCGACAGCCAGGAGAGCGATTCCCCGCCAATTGGACGCCCCATCATCAATACCCAGATTTATATCCTGAATACTCTCCACCAGCCATTTTCCCACCAACCTGTTCCAATCGGTGTCACAGGGGAAATCTTCATCGGCGGAGTCGGTGTTGCCCGCGGCTACCTGAACAACCCTGAACTCACCGCAGAGCGCTTCCTGCCCGATCCATTCTCTAATGAACCAGAAGCAAGAATGTACAAAACAGGCGATTTGGGATGCTGGCTACCGGATGGAAATATCAGATACCTTGGCCGCAATGATTTTCAGGTCAAACTACGCGGTTTCCGGATTGAACCTGGTGAGATTGAAGCCAGGCTGGTGGCATGTGAAGGTGTACGCGATGCTGTCGTGATTGTCTGCCAAAATGAAGTAAACCAGAAAAATCTGGTTGCCTATTTACTCGCTGAACAAAATGTCAAACTTGAGCCAGCAAAGCTGCGGCAACAGCTTGTTCAGCATCTTGCTGAATATATGATCCCCAGTGCCTTTGTCACACTTCAATCTTTTCCGCTGACACCTAACGGTAAACTCGATCGACAGGCATTGCCCGCGCCGAATCAAGCTGAGATCGTAGCCCGTCGTTATATTCCCCCCATCAATGACACAGAAATAGCATTGGCTGAAATTTGGCAGACATTATTGGGAGTAAAAAAGGTAGGTCGTTATGATCACTTTTTTGAACTCGGGGGGCATTCCTTACTTGCAGTTCAGCTTACGGTGCGTATCCGTCAAAAATTAAGCAGGGAATTGCCATTACAACAACTCTTCGTCCACCCTATTCTGGCCGATTTAGCGGCCGTAATAAATGATTCTTCCGTTGTTACCCAATCCATCATTCCTATTATCGACCGCAGTCAACCGTTACCACTCTCTTTTGCCCAACAACGCTTGTGGTTCCTTGCTACACTTAACCCTGCTGCCAATCTGGCCTACCAGATCCCAATGGTTATACATCTGAACGGTTCACTCAATCATCAGGCATTTTCTATCGCCCTTAATCGTTTAGTTGCCCGGCACGAAATCCTGCGCACCCGCTTTGTTCTGACGGATGAACAACCTTGCCAGCTTATTGACGATGCAGATAGCGGCTTTGCTTTGTCTTACCTCGATCTCCGTGAATGGGATAAGGCTTCCCGCCTAACTCATCTCGCTGAACGGTTGGAAACAGAAACAATAACCCCCTTTGATTTCGCCAATGAACCACAAATTCGGGGACAGTTGCTACAATTAACGGATGAAGAAAATGTATTTATCCTCACTCAACACCATATTCTCTCCGATGGCTGGTCAATAGGAATATTCATCCATGAACTAGACCTACTTTACCGTGCGGCTCTTGAAGGACAGAATGCTTCCCTGCCCCCTCTACCCATTCAATACGCTGATTACGCCGTCTGGCAGCGGAAAAAACTACAGGGGGATATCTTATCTGAGCTCCGGGATTTCTGGTTATTACAACTTCAGGGGGCACCTGAGTTACTCACGCTTCCTACTGATAGACCTCGTCCACAAGAACAACGTTATATAGGATCTCATGTTCCCATCCATTTTAGCACTGAGTTAGTCACCTCCCTTAAGACGCTTGGGCAACGCCAGGGCACCACCTTGTTTATGACGCTGCTTGCAATCTGGAGTAGCGTGCTCTCCCGTCTCAGTGGTCAGAAGGATATTATTATCGGTACCCCCATTGCCAACCGACAGCACAGTGAATTCGAGGGATTACTCGGACTTTTTGTGAATGTTCTACCGATACGTATCAAACTTGCGTCTTGCAACACGGTGACAGAACTATTTACCGTGACAGAACTATTTACCGTAACAGAACTACTTGCCCATGTCCGGGAACAAACTCTGGCGGCTTATGCCCACCAAGACTTACCTTTTGAACAAATAGTTGATGTACTGCAACCAGCTCGTAGCCTGAGTCACAGCCCGATTTTTCAGGTCATGCTGGCGCTGAATAATACGCCATCCCACTCTCTGACGTTACCCGATTTATCTGTATCGCTGGTTGAGCAATCACACCAAAGCACCTATTATGACTTGACGCTGTCACTCAGTGAAACAGATGATGGTCTCCGTGGATGTCTGGAATATGACACCGATCTGTTCGACCATTCGACAGCCCAACGTATGGTGGGCTATTTTAGCAATGTGCTGAATGCCATAGTCACTGACGAAACCCAACCCATACCCTGTTTACCAATACTTTCTACCAAAGAACGCCAACAGTTGTTAATTGATTTCAACACCACACAAACTCATTTTCCGCAAGACATTCTGATCCATCAACTATTTGAAACTGAGGCTGCACTTCATCCTACCAATATCGCTGTACTCAACGAAAAAAAATCACTCAGCTATGGTGACTTGAATCGCCGAGCTAATCACCTGGCTCATCATTTAATTGCACTGGGTATACATCCTGGCGACCGGGTCGCAATGTGTGTTGAACGCAGCTTAGAAATGGTAGTCGGGTTGCTTGGTATTCTCAAAGCCGGCGGTACTTATATACCCTTTGACCCGGCCTATCCAACCAAACGGCTGGAATACATGTTTGAAGACTCACAACCAATGGTATTACTGACTCAAAAGGCATTGCTTGATACGATTACGCCGTCTACACGTTACATATCTAAGCATTCCGTTTCCGTCATAGTATTAGACACCAAAGATCCCATCATAGAAATGCAGCCTTATCACAATCCCGTGGTTCCCGGTCTTACAGCAAATCATCCGGCGTATATTATTTACACCTCAGGTTCAACGGGTCGCCCCAAAGGTGTGATTAGCTGTCACCGGAATTTGTGTAACCGATTGTTGTGGTTTACTCACAATATCGCCACACCACCATTGATAACCGCATTGAAAACAAGTATCAGTTTCGTTGATTCAGTGACTGAAACGCTGGGGGTGTTGCTGGCCGGTGGTCAGCTTGTGGTTTTTGATAACAATGACGTGAAAGACCCGATCCGTTTTAGTAAAAGATTGCAACACTTTGACGTTAATTATTTAGTGATCATACCTTCATTACTAAAACTCTTGATAGAGGATAGTGATGAAAATCACGGCGATAATGATGATTTTCTTAAATCAATCAGGACATTAATTTGCAGTGGAGAACGCCTTGCCCCCGAATTGGCGCGACAAATAGTAAAAGACTATCCTTGGATTCGGCTATTAAATTTCTATGGTTCGTCCGAAGTTAATGGTGATGCCACTTGGTATGAATATTGTGCATCAGGCATACCTCAAGTTTCGGTGATTGGACGCCCCATCGCCAATACTCAAAGCTACATTCTTGATGAAAGTCAACAACCAGTGCCCTTAGGTGTGGCAGGAGAAATCTATATTGCTGGTGCTGGAGTTGCCTGTGGTTATTTAAATAACCCAGAATTTACCGCGGAACGTTTTCTTGTTGACCCGTTTTCTTCAATCCCGGAAGCTCGCATGTATAAAACCGGTGATCTCGGATGCTGGCTGCCCGATGGCAATATCGAATATCTTGGTCGCCATGACTTTCAGGTTAAACTGCGTGGATATCGGGTTGAGCTTAGCGAAATCGAAGCGCAGCTGATACAATGTCACGGAGTGCGTGACTCAGTGGTTATATTCCACAAAGATAAAAACAAGGGCGATCAAACGCGTTTGATTGCTTACCTGCGAGCCCGTAATGGGGTTGAACTCGTGCCCTCAGAACTGCGTAAGCAACTCGCTCAGCATCTTCCCGAATACATGCTACCCAGTGCTTTTATAACGCTTGAAACCTTCCCTATAACCCCTAATGGAAAACTTAACCGTCAAGCTCTCCCAATCCCAGATCCGTCTGCTACCGTGATACACAGTTATACAGCACCAATCAATAAAACAGAGGCTGTTCTGGCTCAGATTTGGCAGAATTTGCTTGGACTTGAGCACGTTGGCCGCGATGATCATTTCTTTGAGCTGGGTGGTCATTCATTGATAGCAGTACAATTACTAAACCATATGCGTAAGCAAAATATGGAAGTTTCGTTGACAACGCTATTTGCTCATCCGACACTGAGTGAACTGGCTTTAGCTGTAGAAGAAAATACTTCTCATAAACAAACTCTCCCCTCTTTTTCCATTTTCGATGCGAACCCTGTGCCATTAAGTCCAACAGGAAGTTTGTCGCCTATTTTCTTCGTACATGAACCTTCCGGTGATCCTTTAGTTTATTCACCTATAGCCACTTTACTTCCCCCTGAACTGCCTGTTTATGCCTTACAAGCACTCGGGATTCACACATTGCCCAATCCTCCAACATCCATTGAAGAACTCGCAGGCTGCCATATTCAAGCTATTCGTCGTGTTCAACCGCACGGCCCTTATCACCTCGCAGGATGGTCAATGGGAGGTGTTATCGCTTACGAAATAGCTCAGCAATTAACTCACTGTAATGAGGAGATAGCATTTATAGGCATGATCGATTCACGAAATCCTGATAAGCAAAAAATCCCTCTTCATGATCCGGTAGATAAAACACAACAACACATTGATATCATTATTAATCACTTGCAAGCTTCCAGAAAGGTAATTAATAAACAAGAATTAGAGGAACTCCGCTGTTTTGATAGTGTAGATCAGGTCTTTGACCATTGTTTTAAACATCAATGGCTTCCTACAAATATCACTCGCGAAGATCTACTCCTGCGTATCTATACCATTGAGACGCTAATGCAGATTGGGAAAAATTATGTCCCCACCGTATCACCGCTACCAATCCACCTTTATCTGGCAGAGCAATCCCTTAATGACGACAAATACCTCGGCTGGCGGAATGTTATTATTGATGACTCTCTCACGCTCCATCACATTGGAGGGACACACCATTCAATAATGCAGCCTCCTTTACTGAATCAGATAGCTGATTCTATCGCTGGATTTCTGTTACCAGCATCAATATCTCCTTCTCATGACAATCCAAATAGTGAGTAAATACATGATTTATTACTCCCCATCTAAACATCTATGGTCTTCCCCCGTTTTTGCAACACTAATTTTGATGTATGGTTGGCTTGCTTAAATCTATCCGGCGTCTCTATGGGTATGGATACCCGCGCCACGATGAGTTCCGCACCTGATAAGCCTAAAAAGCCGCACGGCTTCAATAAGCCACTTTATAGTTCAGGTTATTCATCAGGCCGATTGGCCGT